>PHDH01000074.1 GCA_002840935.1 Bacteroidetes bacterium HGW-Bacteroidetes-21
GTTGTAAAACGTGGTGAAGCTTTACACGAAAATAATCCCATGATGGGACACCGCGGTGTTCGTCTGAGTATTACTTACCCAGAGGTTTCCGAAATTCAGTTCCGCGCAATTTTCGAATCAACACTCGAATTATTGAAAGAAGGTAAACATCCTAAACCAGAAATTATGGTTCCTGTTACCTGCGAAGTAAACGAACTGGATGCTACCAAAAAAATTGCCGATAAAGTTTACGACGAAGTTTGCAAAAAATTCAAAGTAAAATCTATCAGCTATCTTTATGGAACTATGATTGAGATTCCCCGTGCTTGTCTGCTCGGTGGACTGATGGCAAAAACAGCTCAGTTCTTCTCTTTCGGAACCAACGATCTTACCCAGATGACCTTTGGATTCAGCCGCGATGATATTGGTGGTTTTATGAACGATTATCTCGATCAGAAAATCCTTGCAGCCGATCCTTTCCAAACCATCGACCAATCAGGTGTTGGTCAGCTCATCGAAATGGCTGTTCATAAAGGACGTGCTACCCGCCCCGACCTAAAAGTAGGTATTTGTGGCGAACAAGGTGGAGATCCTGCTTCAGTTGAATTCTGCTTTAAAGCCGGATTATCTTATGTAAGTTGCTCACCCTTCCGCGTGCCCATCGCACGTCTGGCAGCTGCTCAGTCTTCCATTAAGTTTGGTGCTCCCGTTAAAAAAGCAGCACCTAAGAAAGCCGTTGCTAAAAAACCAGTAAAAAAGTAGTAGTACCTTATAAGAGATCTACTTTATATACTATTTGAAAAGCTGCCTTCATGGCAGCTTTTTTTGTTTTACTTAGAAATTATTTATACATTTAAACAGTTCATAAATTTCTTTAAAGAAGAATTTCAAAGGAAAATATTGTTTAACTTTGTATCTCAAACATTAAACATATGAAAATTCTATATATAATAATCATATTTCTGATTTTAGTGTCAGGAGTTTATGGACAGAAAGGGCGCATAGAGGGGCGTGTTTTTGATCTAAACACTAACGAAGCACTACCCTTTTCTAACATTATTATTAAAGGGACACAAACTGGTTCAAGTAGCGATTTTGATGGCAAATTTATTATAACGCAGGTAGATCCCGGATTTTATATTCTTGAAGTCAGCTCTTTGGGGTATGAAAAAGCAATAAGTTCCGAATTTCAGGTAATTAGTGGAAAGTCGGCTACCATTGAGATTCCGTTAAAGAAAAGTTCAACTCTGATTCAGGAAGTCAGTATATCTGCCCCTAAATTTGTTAAAAAGGAAGAAAGTCCTGTTTCACTGAGAACCATTTCAATATCCGAAATTGAAAACAGTGCGGGGACCAATAGGGATATTTCCAAAGTCATTCAATCCTTTCCTGGCGTTGCTGCTTTTCCCTCTGCCAATCGCAACGATGTGATTGTGCGCGGAGGCGGTTCCAATGAAAGCCGTTTCTTCCTTGATGGCATCGAAATTCCCAATATTAACCACTTTGCCACACAAGGAGCATCCGGAGGCACCAATGGTATATTAAATGCTGACCTTATGCGGGAGGCTAACTTTTATTCTTCGGCATTTCCTGCCAGTAAAGGCAATGCATTAAGCGCAGTTTTCGATTTCAAGCAAATAGATGGAAATCCCGACAAGTTTAAATTCAGAACTACTTTGGGCGCATCTGAAACAGGAGTGACAGTTGACGGACCATTAAGCGACAAAACTACGATGATATTCTCGGCCCGCCGCTCCTATCTTCAGTTCTTGTTTAAAGCACTTGGACTTCCTTTCCTGCCCACTTATAACGATTATCAGTTTAAGACCCGTTATCGTATTAACGAAAAAAATGAAATTAAGCTCATTAGCATTGGGGCTTACGATGTAAATAAGCTCGATACCAAAATACAAAACCCTACAGAATATCAGCAATACCTACTAAATTACCTCCCTTCATCCGAACAATGGAATTATGTTATAGGAGCTATACAAACCCACTACAGAGCAAACGGATATTCAAACTTTGTTATTAGCAGAAACATGCTGAATAATTCATCCAAAAAATATTTTAATAACGAAGATAACAATCCTGCCGCACTTATTCAGGATTATTCGAGCAGTGAAGTTGAAAATAAGTTCCGTTACGAAACCATTATTCAGACAGACAAACCCTGGAAAATTGAATTTGGAATTGACGGTGCGCAGGCAAAGTATACGAACAACACTTTTCAACAGCTTTACATACAGGACACTGTATTGCCCGTCGAATTCAACTCGAAACTTACATTCTATCGTTATGGAGCCTTTGGTCAGTATAGTCATAAACTTTTCGATTCGCGTCTTTCCTTGTCTCTGGGTATACGTATTGATGGAAACACATACAACAAAGACATGTCCAATCCTTTTTCGCAGTTTTCCCCTCGGTTTTCCGCCTCCTATCAATTAACGGAGCAAATAAGCCTCAGTGCAAGCACAGGGCGCTTCTATCAACTGCCGGGATACACTTCATTGGGATTCAGAGATGCAAAAGGAGTTCTGGTCAACAAAAACAACAATATTCGTTATATGGCCGTTAATCATCTCGTCGGCGGTATTGAATATCAGCCAACGGGCGATTTACGAATAACCGGAGAGCTTTTCTATAAAGCCTATGAGCGTAACCTCTTTTCATTGAACGATTCCATTAGCCTGGCTCACCGTCCCATCGATTTCGGTTCGGTTGGTAGTGAACCTGTTTCATCCACCAATAATGGCAGAGCATACGGAGCCGAAGTCTTAATGCAATATAAACTATCTTCAAAAACAGGCTTAGTGCTTTCATACACATATGCTATCAGCGAATACGAAGATAAAAACGGAAAACTCACCCCTTCCTCATGGGATAATCGCCATATTTTCATAATTTCTGGAAATCATAAGCTTAAAGGCAACTGGTCTGTTGCAGCCAAATGGCGTTATGCCGGAGGCCTTCCCTACACTCCGTATGATTTAGCTAGTTCGGCCAATATTGCAGCTTGGGATGTTCAGGGCAGACCTTATTCGGACTATACCAAACTCAACAGTGAACGGTTCAAAGCTTTTCATCAACTGGATATCAGGATAGATAAAACTTACAATTTTAAAAAATCAAGTTTAAAATTATACGTCGACATACAGAACTTATACAATTTCAAATCTCAAGATCTTGACCGTATTACAAATTTGAATGAGCAAGGGGTGGCAGTTATCGATCCTGCAAATCCTTCAAAGTATGTATTAAGAACGATACCAAGTGATGGCAGCGGAACAATTTTACCAACTATAGGTGTAATTTTTGACTTTTAAAAACAGTATTATGAAAGCAATTATCATCATCATAATTTTTATTGGGATAACCAGTATTGAAGTTTCCGGACAGGAAAAAGCCGGAAAAAGACAAAATATCGACACGTTAATCACTAATTCTGGTGGAAGCGGACCAGAGATTTATTTTGAATTCATACGAGGAAAAAAATACAGTCACCCTGTTATAGCTGTATGGATTGAAGATATGAACGAAAAATACATACAGACCCTGTATGTCTCACAGTCCATTGCTAAAGGAGTTTTCGAGCATGGCCAAATAGTTAAAGGAAACTGGGCTCCAGGAGAACAAAGACGTCCTGCATCACTTCCTTATTGGGCTCACCAGCGTGGGATAAAAGCCATGGATGGCCTTTATGTCCCTGATGCTACTACGGCTGTACCTGACGCATATACTGGGGCAACTCCATTGCAAAGCTTTCTACTTAAATCAAAGTCAGATAAACAACTACCAACAAAATTTCGTTTGTATTTTGAAATCAATCAGGCTTTCGATTGGAACGATAACTGGCACAACAACCAGTATCCCGAAGATGAAGCCTATAAAACGAGTGGACAACCCAGTTTAGTGTATGCAGTTACGATAGACACACAAAATCCTCAAGACGAATATTTTATGAATCCCATAGGTCACGGTCAATATTCGGGTAGCGATGGAAAACTCTATACTGACCTTTCAAAGTTCACAACAGCCTTACAAATTTCCGGAAGTATAAAAGTCTGGCTAAAAAAGTAGACTTATCATTTTAGATTGATTTCTCGGCTACTTTTCATATATTTATTCGTCTTTATAAATATAAAATTAGCCTATGAAAACAGTTCTGTCATTACTACTCATTCTTTGCATCTCTAGTGCTTTGTGGGCAGAAAAAGTCTCGATTGAAACAGCCCGTAAAGCAGCCATTAATCTTTATATGCAGAAGAAAAGCCTTACTGTAGAAATTCCCATTAAAGATATACTGGTTGAAAATAGCAAAGGCAAAGACAATATCTACACCTTCCTATTTCAGGAAGGATTTGTGTCCATTGCAGCCGATGACGCAATAACCCCTGTGATTGCCTATTCTTTAACAGGTAGTTTTGACAAAAATAACATGCCACCTGCCATGATATACTGGTTGGATGGATACAGTCGAAATATTTCTGAAATACTTTCAAGAAATCCAGAAAACAAATCCAATAAACAAAAATGGGACGAACTTCTGAACGGTAACTATAGACATAAAAGTACGCTTGAAGTCCTTCCCTTATGCACGACCAAATGGGATCAGGGCTGTTACTACAATACGTTATGTCCTGCTGACACGCTAGGTCCTTGCGATCACGCTGTGACCGGTTGCGTAGCAACCGCTATGGCTCAAATCATGAAATACTGGAATTACCCTTCTCAGGGACAAGGTACTCATGACTATAATTCCTTATGGTATGGGAACTTAACCGCAAATTTTGCTGCCACACATTACGATTGGCCATCGATGCCCGACAGTGTAGGCGCATTGAATCCAGCTGTAGCAACTCTTATGTATCATTGCGGCGTTTCGGTTGAAATGGATTACTATGCAACATCATCGTCTAGCCATCTGCAGCCTCAGCCATTGGTTGATTATTTTAAATATTCGGCCAATATTAAACATGTTTATAATTATTCTTACAGTACTTTAGAATGGATAGAATTGATGAAAGCAGAGGCAAATGCAGGAAGACCTGTATGGTATGCCGGTTATCCTCTAGACACTATTCCTATGATCATCCTTCCCGGACACGCTTGGGTTTGCGATGGATACGACGATAACGATTTTCTGCATTTCAACTGGGGCTGGGGCTCGCTGGGAGCCTACTGCGAAATGGGAAATTTTTATTACTACCTAAACAACGAAGCTGTGATAAATATTATGCCTGTATCAAACTGTGATATTGCCATTCGTTCTCTGTATGCTCCTGTCAGCAAGACATTCACAATACCAGAACCTATCAAAATTAAAGTGGCAAATTTCGATACTGTGGCAATTACTAATATTCCAGTAGCTTATCAGATAGATGGTGGCCCTATGGTAAGAGATACAATCTATAATGCACTGGCTGCCAATCACGATACCATTTTTCAGTTTGCCCAAACCTTTGATTTTTCAATTTACCCTGGCCATATTTATAATGTAAAAGTATTCTCTGCTCTCTCTTGCGATACATATAACTCCAACGATACGATGAATTTCATCATCGAAAATGTACTTTGTTCCGACCCTTCATATTCCATGGGTTTTGAACCATCCGAATCTTTTACTGGTTGGGCGATAGAAGATGCTAATGCCGATGGTAATACATGGACTATTGGTTCTGCAGGTGGAAACACTGCCCCTTACTGCGCTTATTATACAACCAATTCTAATAATGCCAGCGAGTGGCTAATCTCAAAATGCATACAACTCGAAGCAGGAAAAATGTATAAACTTTCATTCTGGTATAAGTCTCATGGAACTTTTTGGCCTGAAAATATGTCCGTATATATGGGAAATGAATGTGAATCAACTGCCATGAATACTCAATTGGCAGATTTAACCTCAATAGTTAATTCAAATTATTTGCAAAATGAAGTTTATTTCTCTGTGCCAGCTACTGGCAGCTACTATTTTGGATGGTTTTGTTATAGTGAATCCAATATGCTTCAAGTTGTCATTGATGATATCTTGATAACTGAACAAATAAGTCCTGATGCCGGTTTAATTAGTATGAATATTCCCGAAAACGCTTGCGATCTTGGCTTAGAAAATATTGGTATACAAATCCGTAACTATTGTTCATCGCCAATTTCAAATATTCCAATGTCATATTCAATAAATGGTGGAAGTTTGATAAATGATGTCATTGCAACCACGATTAACCCAGGTGCTTTTTACGATTTCAACTTTTCAGTTCCAGCCAATTTGTCTGCCGAAGGCTTATACAACATTAAAGTATACTGTTCTTTACCTGGCGACACACTCCATGTAAATGACACATTGGAAATAAACGTATACAACAATCACAGTGGAAATGCACCTTATTCAATGGAATTTGAAACAAGTGATGATTTCTCCAGCTGGCTGATTATCAATAATAATAACGACTTTTACACTTGGCATTTGGATACCAGCTTTGGTAATACCCATCAAAATTGCATGATTTACGAATACAATTATCAAAATATTCCTGCCGACGACTGGATTATTTCCGAATGTATGTCTATAGAAAGTGGAAAAACCTATAAACTCAGTTTTGCCACTAAAATTGAATCAAATCAATGGCCGGAGAATCTTGCCGTTCATATCGGAACCACTCCTGATATTGCAGGAATGAACACTCTACTGCTCGATCTGCCACAACTCACCAACATGACATATGAGTTTTCTGATGTGTACTTTACAGTCCCTGCCACTGGCCTGTATTACTTTGGATGGCATTGTTACAGCGACCCTGTTATGTTTAACCTCTATCTGGACGACATCAATCTGACAGAAGTTCCGGTAAATGCCGAGATTCTTGATAACGAATATTTCTCTGTCTACCCCAACCCTTTCAATACCAACATTACAATTGAAACTACCAGCGGCACATCCGGAAGCATTGAATTAATTGATGTAAATGGCAATGTTTTAATTGAAAAGCAAATTTCTGAAAATCGGAGTGTTTTTGACCTGACTAATTTATCCTCAGGCGTTTACTTTGTAAAGGTTATAGGAGCGAATAATGTAAGTGTAAAAAAAGTGGTGAAAAGGTAATGAGCAAGAGATTTGATAACTTCTTACAAAGTTGTCAAATCTAAAATATATCACCCGCACAACACCATATCCATCTTCACATCTAGCTCATCATAAGGAACTTCATCAAACAACTGGACATCGAAGCATAGTCCAATTTTAAGTGCTGTAGTTTCTTTCAGCAACTTGTCATAAAAGGCTTTGCCACGCCCCAGACGGTTATTTTTTTTGTCGAAAGCCACACCGGGAACAATAATAATATCTATAGATTGATAATCGGTAAAAGCTTTCCCAACAGGTTCACCAATGCCAAAGGATGCTCCACTTTCCATATTTTCAATTCCGTTAAATAGACGGAGTTCCAAAACATCCCCCTGTACAACTGGCAAAATGATTTTTTTTGTCTTGGCAAAATTCAAAACTGCTTCATGGGTTTGCAGTTCATCTGACATAGACCAATACATCATGACGATCTTAGCCTTTTTGAAAATTTCCATATCAGAAAGCTGAGCGAATACCTTTTTTGACTTAAGAATCTTATCTTCTTCGCTTAATTGCAGCTTACATTCTTTCACTTTTCGGCGAAATTCCTTTTTCAGCGCATTGATGTCACTATTTTGCATCTGTATAGGGTTTAAAATCGACATTAATCGTGATAGTAACCTCTTCGGCAATCTTTTCTCGGACTAATTTTGGGATCTTAATTCCATACTCTTCTGGCCGTAATTTAAAGAGGCAAAATCCTTGAACTGTATCATTCGTGACCGTTAACATGGCTTTTTCGGTAATAGAATTTGTTTTTCCATGCATGGTAAGTTCTCCGGTGACCATTACAGGATAGACTCCTGGTGTTTTTAAATCAACCATCTCATAATTCGTAATTTTACCTTTAAAACTAGCCATTGGGTATTTTTCAGATTCAGCATAGTTTTCGTTAAAATGTTCACCTGCCAAAGGAAGTTCAAAAGTAAAATCGGTCATACGAACTGCAAAAGCAATTTCACCTGTATTCACTTTCAAGAAACTAACTACTTTTTCGTTTTTACCAGCAATGTTAATGATGGCAGTTTCACTCACAAATACAATAGTAGCCGTTTTGCTAAATAACTTATCTTGTGAAAATAAACTCAAGTTACTTAAAGTATAAATTAATATAAGAAACCATCTCATTTTTCTATCTTTTCCTTAGAGTTGAGTGTAAAGAAACGGCAAATATTAAAACCAATAAAGAGGTCACCGCTACGCCATTTTCCTGAAGAAGATGTCACAAAATTATTTTCGGTGATTCCCTGCGAATTGGTCAGCATAATCTGAAAAACGTGGCTGCCAGTTTCTATATCAAACCCTACCGAAAAGCAATTGTTAAAATCAGACAAACCGGTTTTTGTTCTGTTAAAGGTATGAAAATACTCAACATTGATGGAAGATCTAACGGTCAATTTATACCTTCCCCCAACGCCCATAGCATAAATATCGTTGGATTCTGACGATGTTTTCACCATATTTCGGTGAATTAAAGTGGGACTTATCTGAAAGCTCCATTTGGTATTCAATTTATGTGAAATCGGCAACTGATGCAGGTAAGCAAGCCTTGAAGTAAAATAGTTCTTACGCATATTGTCTTCCCACCGTAGACCATTAACAAAAACCGAGCTTACATAACTTAGTGATACTGGCATTGTCTTAGCCCCACGGGTCTGACGCAGTAACGAAAGCTTCAATAATCCCGAACTTGTCTTTTGCCATGTAGCACGAGCAACTCCAACCATCAGATAATCTCTAATACCATATTCAAGCCCAAATTGTGAGGTAGACTGATCAATTCCAAAGAACTCATAAGCCCCCCCCTGTATAGTTCCAAAACGATGCGATATTCTGAAATCCAAATCACCTTGTTTTACCCGTTCTGTAGAATGACCATTAATGATTCGGGTTGTTTTAAAAGTCGCCTGAACATATTCTGTATTATTACCCATTTCGGCATTCAAGAGACTGTCAAGATCATCTTGAGCAATGGCATATTGACCACATACCATAAAAAAGAGGACAAACATTTTAATTATTCGGTGCACCATTGTTTATCCAGGCTTTAATTTTCAATACACTACAGGGTGGAATTCGATAATCACGTGGCATGACAAAATATTCAGGATCAGCCGAAACAGACCCATATAAACTACCATCCAGTGCATATTTTTTTATATCTTCGTAGGTTTCAAGTTTTATTCCCTGCCCTAAACCAGAGGCGTTAATATTGGAATGGCAATTCAGACAATGAGAAGTTATTACTGGCTTTATATCTGTATTATAACTAACATTTAAAGTATCACAATCAACTGGGGTTGCGGAATACAAATCTTCTTCTTTATCGTAATAGCACGAAGCGAAGGCAATAGAAATGAATATGAATAGCAAACCAATTTTCATCTTGTAAAAATATTGAAATTCCTTTACAAAATACATGGCATTTACTTTATAAAAAGCATTTTTGAAAACAACTTTAAAATATCTTTATATCGAAATTTTTTTATTTAGAATAATTACTACATTTAAGGCACATTAATGAAAAAAATATGAAAAAATTTACATTCTTTCTGGCAGCTCTGTTCCTGTTTGCTTTCGTGCAGAATGCGACATCACAGGTTGCCCAAAAAGCAAATCCTGGGCTATCTGGAGTTGCATGGTCAAAAGGCAATACTGGAAGTCTGAGTTTTAAGCCACAAGCAAATATTGCTGCAGCAAATGTTTTCAAAACGTATAGTGCCGATTTCGGACTTGGTAATAACGACGAAATGAAATTGCTCCGAGTCGACGAAGACAAGCAGGGAATGCGCCATTACCGTTATCAACAGTATCATTATGGTTATGCTGTAGATGGAGCCATTTATCTATTGCATGAAAAAGATGGAAAAGTAAAATCTGGTAATGGGAAAATTATAAAAGGATTGCAACCAGCTCAAAAGGCAGTTGTACTTCCATCCAAAGCCCTGCAAGCAGCATTAAATATTGTTCCTTCGGAACTTTATATCTGGCAAGACCCCGCTTCAGAGAAAATGCTAAAGGAAATTAAAAAGAATGAAAATGCAACCTATTACCCCGTCCCTCAACTCATTGTATTCGATAAAAAGTACAGCGAAAATGCCAGCGACTATGTATTAGCATATAAAGTAGAAGTCTATTCATTAAAACCACTTTCCCGCAAATTTGTTTATGTGAATGCTGCAACCGGCGAAGTAATTCATTCAATTGACATGATTCAGCACGGAGATGTCCCTGCCATTGGCACAACTAAATACGATGGAGATCAACCCGTTATTATTGACTCAGTAAGTCCGACTTCTTATCGTCTGCGTGAAACAGGAAGAGGCAATGGTATTATTACCCGCAGTGCAGAAAATACAGAAGTCTATTCAACCGCTGTTGACATTTTTGATGATAATGCCACCTTATTTAATACCGACGATGTGGCTATGAGTGCACACTGGGCTACTGAAAAAACATATGATTATTATTTTAATGTCTTTGGACGCAACAGTTATGATAATAACGGTGCCATTCTCCTTTCTTATGTCCATTACGGAAATGCTTATGCCAATGCATTCTGGGATGGTTCAAGAATGACATATGGTGATGGCAATTCTCAGTATTCAGCATTTACGGCTCTGGATATATGCGGTCATGAAATTACCCATGCTGTTACTACAAGTACTGCCGATTTGGTATATCAGGATGAGTCAGGTGCTTTAAGCGAAGCTTTCAGCGACATCTTCGGTACTTGTATTGAGTTTTATGCAGGAAGCAATACTGATTGGTTAATGGGAGAAGACATTGGCTCACCTTTACGTTCAATGAGTAACCCAAATCAATATCAAAATCCTGATACATATATGGGCACATACTGGGATCTGGATCCAAATGGAATGGATAATGGTGGTGTTCATACGAATTGTGGCGTAGGTGCATACTGGTTTTATCTTTTATCCGAAGGAGGTATTGGCTCCAATGATAACGGAGATGCATATGCAGTAACCGCTTTGGGACGTAGTACAGCAGAAATAATTGCGTATAACACCCTCGCCTATTATCTCACACCCTCTTCTAACTATTACGAAACCTACAGAGCATCTCTCGAAGCAGCAGAGAGTATTTATGGAGCCTGCTCCAACGAAGTTATTCAAACAGCTAATGCTTGGGCTGCTGTTGGTGTTGGATTTGCTTACGATCCTCAGGAAATTTATATCCTTGACATAGTTTCACCAAATACAGCTTGCGATTTATCAACTGAAACTGTATCTGTCAGACTTTTTTATAACGGATGCAATACATCTTTAATGACTTCTGATGTTATTGGAATGGCTTACCAGTTTGATGGTGGCACTATCGAGTATCAAGATTACACTTTAATTAGCGACTGGGCTGGTGGAGATTCTCTGATTGTCGATTTCACTGTACCTGTTGATGCCTCCACGCTCGGCACACACAACATTAATTGCTGGGTTCGTTACGGATCGGGTACTACGAATTTCACTGACAGTATCATGAATTACAGTTTTTCAACCTTATTGCAACAGAATATTGACCTAGGTGTTACTGCTATTACCGAACCTGTTTCAGACTGCCAACTATCAAGCTCTTCTGAAGTTACCATTAAATTCGGTTTCTTTGGTTGTGATTTTCTCCCCGCAGGTGAAGTCATTGATTTAGTTTATCAGGTAAACAGTAATAGTCCGGTTACTGAATCGTACACATTAACAGCTGACATGACCCCCAGCGACATCATAACTTACACTTTCAATACAACCTTTGACGGTACCGCTGATGGCACATATACGATTAATGCATGGACTGCTTTCGACGAAGATACGCTCACGACCAACGATGAATTATCTGGCTATACGATAAAAAATATCGGTTCACTAGCTATGACAACGACTCTGGGTTTCGAAGAAACAAATGCATTGGATTACGTACTGATTCAAACTACCCCATTTTCAAACGTCTACATTAAAACACAGGCACATGCTCCGGGAAGTACAAAAGGGTTACTTATGACAGGCGGTAATGCCATGTCCTACATCGATATGCTTGAAATGCCCAGCGGAACAAATACTTGGCAAATTAACGAATTTTTATCAGCCAAAGCCAGCTTTTGTGTTGATGCAACTACATGGAACACAGTTTATCTTAAATTCGGACTTAAACAAACCCATGGAGGAACACTTTATGCTCAATATATAGGTGGTGTAGTCGAAGATTACCGTATTGCCAGTAACCTCAGGATTCTGGCAAATAACACACAAATTGGCGGTACGTATAATCCTACGCTTCCCGGTTCTGATCCATTTGTTAATCACCTCATCAACTTAACCAATTATGCTGGTTCTAATTTCACACTGACATTCGAAACCCGAAATATTTCAAAAGACACTACTGTCATGCTTCCTTTTATTCTTGATAATGCATACATTGACAATGTTCATTTCTTCCCTGGTCCTATTGCTGTTGACGATACAGCATCAATCCGAAATATATATTCGAAAACTGTATCAGTTATAGCAAATGACAATAATAATAGTGTAGCTTCTCTTAAAACGGGCATCATTGCACAGCCTTTACATGGGACTGCCATTATCAATCCTGACTTTTCTATCACATACACACCCAATACCGGCTATCTTGGTTATGACACGATCACTTACAAAGCATGTTACACCACCGACACCACCGTATGCGATCAGGCCAACCTCAGTATCAGAGTTCACGACGAAACTTCAATTGAAAGTCTCAATGGACAAACTTTTATTGCCACGTATCCCAATCCATTCCAAACAGGTTTTACACTGGAATTTGAAACCGGAGCTCTAACCAATGCTCAGATTACTGTTACAGATGTTTTAGGGCGGGAAATTTTCCAGGCGGAAAAAGACTTTTCAATTGGAAACAATAAAGTTTATTTGGACCTTCAGAATGAAGATCAAGGAATTTACTGGATACAAATAAAAACCAATGATTACAGTAAGGTGATTAAAATGGTTAAGAAATAAACCATTTACCAGTATCAAAACGAAGTCTGTCGACTAAGGCAGGGATATCTTCAAATGCAAGAGAAAAATGGGCCAGTTCGCTGGCCTGTTTTTTTTTGTCCTTGCCTATCATTAACAAATGAAGATGATCTTCTACAATATGAGAAAGCCTTCCCGACTCACAAATAACAGGTTTTTCTGAAGGCAATTTATTCAGGATAATATCCCAGGCTTTGTTAAGCTGATTATCTTTAACTTGAACGTAGAACACTTTTTCTGCACCTGCATTCAACATTCTGGAACTGTCTTTTCCAGTATTTGACTGAAGTTCTTCGTGAATTTCAATAACACCGGGATCAATAAATACGCTTTTCATTCCGTCAACAGGATGAAAGTGAGGACAAATTTTTATAGCTGTTACAGACTGAGATTTAAAAGCCTCTATGATACTACAGGCCAAGGTGGTTTTGCCACAATTCCGACCGGTACCGCTAATCAGCAGCAGATTCTTCATCTTCCTCCAGATTTTCAGAGACGGCTTTCTTTTTAGGAATAACCCATACCGACACTTCAAACAATACATATAACGGTAAACTAACCAGAACCAGACTAAACGCATCTGATCCAGGGGTAATAAAAGCTGCGGCAATTAATACAATAACAACGGCATACTTTCTTTTTTTCTTGAGAAATCCTTTTGTAATGATTCCGAAACGTGCCAGCATATACATAATAATGGGGAGTTCAAAAACAACTCCCATAATCAACGTCAAAGTAGTCACTGTGGAAATATAAGAATCCAGTGAAATGGTGTTTTTTATAGCATCACTCAAAACATAAGTAGCTAAAAAATTAACAGTTAAAGGAACGATTACAAAATAGCTAAACAATACACCAGCCAGAAATAAAAAAATACAGATTAACAAGGCATAATTGGTATATCTTCTTTCTTTAGGTTTCAATGCGGGCTTAATAAAACGCCAGAATTCCCATAGAATATATGGAGAAGATAATATCACTCCGGCATAAATTGAAATTGAAATATGTTTCATAAACTGTCCTGTGAGGGTCAGATTTACTATACTCAAATCAAAGGAGCTGATGCAAAGTCCATCCATCGAAAGAAAATGACCTAACTTACATAGTACGCGATAGGTGATAAAATCCTGATTTCTGGGTCCCAGAATTATTGTATCAAAAACGATTTCCTTATAGGCAAAAGCGACACCCGAAAAAACAACCATTACGATTATAATTCGGAAAAGCACCCACCTCAATTCGTCGATATGCTTCCAAAACGACATCTCCTTTTGAGGATTTGGATCTCTGTTCTTTTTTTTAAAACTAACAACTTCCGCCATGACAAGCCTGATTAAAGGCTAAAGTAGAATAAAAACAAGAAATCCCAAAATTAGGAACAACCACCCGATACTTTCTTCTTCTTCTTAGATTCAGTCTTAGGCACTGTTGATTTTACCGTATTTGTCTGTATTACAGATGAACTATCACTATTAATGGCTGAAGGATCTGAACCCAAGGCGCGTCCTGCGGCTTTCTGGTAATTATATTTTGCCATTTCTTCGTCAGATGATACAGATGAAGGCTTCTGAGGATTCATGATAGATTCGACCCAATAATTCAATCCACCCATCAGTACATAATTATTTTTATAGCCAAGTTGTCTGGTCAACATCCAAGCTTCATTTGCTTGAAGAGAACCATTCGAGTAAAAAATATTGGTTTTAACATCCTGATTCAACAAATCAATATTTTCCTCATTCATAATACTTTCCAAAGGGATATTTATTGCCCCCGGGAGACTAAACTTAGCAAATTCGTCTGCATTTCGGACATCAATCAATTGATAAGACGGATCCTTCTGTACAATTGAAGAAGCTACTTCTTCGGGCAT
>PHDH01000075.1 GCA_002840935.1 Bacteroidetes bacterium HGW-Bacteroidetes-21
TATGGGTTTTAAAATTAGGTATTTATTGTCATAAAATTATAGGTTCACATTAGTTAAAACTAATAATTGTACATTTGTGACAGTTTTTTGAGTTGATAGAATTTTTAAAAAAAACGAAAAACACATTTTGATTGTTAGCTAATAATGAAGGCAAAGATAAAAAGCAATCTGGTAATAATTACAAATAATTATCCTTTAGATATGGGAGAACCTTATCTAGAAGATGAATTGTTGATTACATATAAGGCTTTTAATAAAATATATATAATTTCAACCGACAAGCATGTAAGATCATTAAATAAAGATATCTTTTTTGTACCACAAAATGCAGAAAAAGTATTATTGCCATTATCTAAAATGAGAATAAAAGACAGAATAAAATGGAGTTATAAATTATTTAGTTTAGAATGTTTTAAGGAAGTTTTTTGGATATTTGTAAAATATCGAATAAAAGATATTGCATTAGTATTAAAAGTGTTTATTTCTTCCGTATTAAATGGACACTATTTTAAGTCCATTCTTGAAAAAGAATTGTTAAAAAAAGGGGTTAATATAAATGATAGTATATTATATAGTTATTGGACAAGCGAGATAACTTACGGACTAATAAAAATGAAAAAAAAATTTCCTGACGCAAAGATTATTTCAAGATCTCATGGATGGGATTTATTTTTTGAAAGAAACACCCCAATGTATTTACCCTTAAGGCGATATATGATACAAGGTTGCGACAAATATACAACGATTTCAGAAACAGGGAAAAAGTATTTAATTAGCAAATTAAACATTAAGGATATTCACAGTATAAAAGTAAGCAAATTAGGTGTTAGAGATCAAAAAAATAGAATTGAATTTGAATCTTCTAGTATTATTCGAATAGTTAGTATTTCAATTATCCAGACAGTTAAACAACTTGGATTGTTAGTAGATTCTCTACAACTTATTAATGATTATAAAATTGAATGGCTTCATATTGGTGGGGGAGCACTGTTTAATAACTTTACTGAGGAAGTTAAAGAAAAGTTGGAAGGGAAAATAAATATTAGTTATAAACTTGTAGAAACATTACCACATTATAAAGTAATTAAAATATTTTCTCAAAAAACGTTTGATTTTTTAATTAATACAAGCTGTTCTGAAGGCTTACCTGTTTCGATGATGGAAGCCATGTCTTTTTCTGTACCCGTTATTGGCACGAATGTAGGCGGAGTTTCCGAAATAATATCTGATGGGATTAATGGATATTTGCTTCCAGCTATGGCGACAAAACATGATATAGAAAATTCAATTAATACATATCAAAAGCTTTCCATAGACTCAAAACTTAAATTAAGAGAAAACGCCTATAAATATTGGTATATGAACTATCGGTCGGATATAAACTACGGAATATTTGTAAAAGAAATTTTAAAAGAAAATATTTAAGAATCTGTTAATCTTTTCTTCTTTGTTTGATTATTTCGTTTTATGTCATCAAAAATCCCTATTTTTAAAAAATTAAGTACAGTTAAAAAGGTTTGCAATAAAAATAAATTATGGTTAATAACTTTCTTTTTCATCGGGTTAATCCTGTTCGAGATTCTTTTTGGGACCCAATGGATGTAAGTTTATTTGAAAAATGTATTGAGTTTATTTCGAAGAAATATCGGGTAGAATTAATAGAGAATATTGCTTTTTCTCCTGATAGTTTTTCAGAAAATAATATTGCAACTATAATGTTTGATGATGGTTACAAAGATAATATCGAATTTGCGGCTCCCATACTTAAAAAGTATAATTGTAAAGCCTCGTTTTATGTTGTAACCGAATGTATTGAGAATAATATTCCAACTTGGACCAAGAGGCTAGAACATATTATTCAGGAAACGCATAAATCAAAAATCATACTGGATTTTAACTGTTTGCCTCAGAAAATAAGACAAAGAAATTTAGATACTAATGAGAAGAAAAAAGCCTACATATTCCAGCTAAAATCAACTTTAAAAAAATTATCTCACGAAGAAAGAAGTGACGTATTAAATTATATATATAAAGAGTATTTCGAAACGGATCCACCCAAAATAATGATGAGTTGGAAAGACTTATTTGAATTGAAAAATGAGGGGCATTATATTGGTTCACATTCAGTATCTCATAATATGCTAGGGACTATGACTAACGAAGATGAGATTAGAGGAGAATTAAAAAACTCGGCTGGTATAATTCAACTCAAACTGGGTCATTTTCCTGTTACTATTTCATATCCTGTTGGAAGTTACAATAAAAGGGTAATAGAATTAAGTAAAGAAGTCGGTTATCAAATTGGATTAGTGGTAAAACAATCAACTTACGATCCAAAAAAAGATGATGTTTTTGAAATTCCCAGAATTGAACTTTATAATGAATCCTGGTTTAAAACCCGGTTAAGAATTACAAACACTCTTGAAAAAATTAAAAGGGTAATACATTACAAATGAAGATAATACTATGGGTTGGGAATGAGCCAAATCAAAGGGCTCTTGCGAATAAGATACATGAAAAGTTTGGATTAGCTGGAATTATTACTGAGTCAAGAAACAACAAAAGGACAATTTCAATATCTAAAATAGTTAGTAAAATTATTGAAAAACTGTTTATACCTACTATTGATAATGCCTGGTTAAAAATGAAATTGTTTTATCAGAAAAATTATCCTGAGTATCCATCCGTGCCAATTCTTGATGTAGAGAATATTAATTCGGATAATGCCTATGAGTTTACAAGGAGTATTTGTCCCGATTTAATTGTAGTTTCAGGGACTCGGTTGATTAAAGAAAAAATGCTCTCATTAAATCCAAGTATTGGGATTATTAACTTGCATACCGGACTTTCTCCTTATGTTAAAGGGGGGCCCAATTGTACAAACTGGTGTATTTCTTCAAATAATATGCATCTTATTGGTAATACAGTAATGTGGATAGATAAAAACATTGATTCTGGGAATATATTAACTTCCGAAATTTTGAGATTTGATACAAAAGAGACATTAAATACTCTTCACTTGAAAGTAATGGAACATGCTCATTATCTCATGAACAAAGCAATACTCTATGTATCGAAAGGCGGCAGGAATAGTGTGTCTCAAAGCTCAATAGCTCAAGGTAAAACTTATTATACAAAAGAGTGGACACTTCAACAAAAGTTCTCATTGAAAAGAAATCTAAGGAGAATGCAACAAACGTCTAAAAATGAGGACTTAAAAGAACTCAGGACAAAGATTGTTACAATTCGTATTGATGATTAAAAAGATTTTTCGTCCGTATCAGGATAGTTAATTAACACTCCTTTATGTTTTCCTTGGTAAACAAACATACTACCAGCAGCTAGTCCACTAGCAAATCCTTCTTTATAAGCCT
Organism: Bacteroidetes bacterium HGW-Bacteroidetes-21; assembly: GCA_002840935.1. Classification (GTDB taxonomy): domain Bacteria; phylum Bacteroidota; class Bacteroidia; order Bacteroidales; family GWA2-32-17. The sequence goes on from PHDH01000075.1 coordinate 3,375, forward strand.
GAACCAAATGATTTAAGTTACCAGCCCCTCCTAATGCAATGACCGGGATAGAAACGGAAGTGGAAATGGATTTTACCAGGTGAATGTCGTAACCCTTCATTATTCCGTCGTTTGTAATGGATTGAATGATTATTTCTCCGGCTCCTGACTTTTCCATCAAAATTGCATGATCAACAGGGTTTAATCCAGTACATTTTTTACCATTATTTATCCACGTTTTTAGGTTTCCCAAAATGTTTTTTTTAACGTCAATACAAATTGCAATCGTTGATGAACCGAAAGTATCGCATGCTTCTCGAATAAAATCAGGATTTTTTACGGCAATACTATTAATTATTACTTTTTCAGCTCCTGCTTTTAGTATTTCCTTGATATCTTTTATGGTTCCAATTCCTCCACCTACGGCGAATGGCATATTTGTCTCTTCGCCAATTTTCTTAATAATTTCAATTGGAATTGTTCGATGTTCTTTTGATGCGTCAATATCAAGAAAAACAAGTTCGTCGGCCTTTAAATCGTTAAATAAACGTACCGCATTTATTGGATCACCAATATAATTGTAGTTTTTAAATTGTACAGATTTTACAAGGGATTTTCCCTTAAGAAGAAGTACTGGTATGATGCGGGGCCTGAACATGCATTGTTAAATTTAATATTATAGATTAACAAAATTTCTCAATAAAAGTTCTCCTGCAGTATGACTCTTTTCTGGATGAAATTGTACTCCAAAAATATTCTCTTTTTGAAATGCTGAACAGAAGCGATATTCATAATCAGTTTCTGTTAAGATATCGTTATTATCATTGGGTATAACGTGGTAAGAGTGAACAAAATAAAATTCGTCTTTTTCATGTATCCCGTTAAGAAGTGGACTATCCTTCGATTTTAATAGCGTATTCCAACCGATATGAGGAATTTTAAATTTTAGTTTGTCCGTAATTTTAAACAGTAGAACCTGAGCATCAATCCAATTTAAACCTTTAGCATTTCCTTCTTCGCTAAAACCAGACATGATTTGCATTCCCAAACAAACACCCAGTATAGGTTTTTTAGAAACAAATACGAAGTCCAGAAGGGTATCAATTACGTCTAAGGAGTTAATATTTTTCATGGCCATCGCAAAATGACCAACGCCAGGTAAAATGAGTTTATCGGCTTTTATAATATCTTTCCTATTATCACTGATTATAGTTGAAACACCAATGTGTTCAAGTTTCTTTTTAACAGAATGAAGGTTGCCCATCCCATAATCAAGTATCATTACAGTTGGTTTCATTTTATTTAATAATTCTGTTGATTATTTCCGTATACTTTGCCGCCAAATGTTTTCTTGAATATTCGTTTGTGTTTTTTGTATTGCAAATAATTTCCTTATTATTTTTAAATTCCTGTGTCAGGCTCTTTAGAGTATCATATAAATGATCCTGATTCTTAATGATGTATCCTGAATCTGTTTTTCTAATCAGATCTTCCTGTAAATGATTACTATAGCCTACGTCTTTTTCTACATAATGATAATGTCTTTTTAAAACATTAGCGTCATCATCATCCGAAAAACATAATAATATTGGTTTTTTAATTCCCAAATAATCGTAAATTTTAGTCCCCATAAGCGAATAGTCATTAAATAGCAGCATCAGGTGATTCTTCGCCATCTCCTTTAAGAGATCATCATTTGCTAATTTCGGGTAAATTGTGATATTTTTGTTAATTAAATGGTCACTTCCGAAAATTTGTTTTGTGATATGAACTGTTTGGTTGATGCCATAAAAGTTGAGTTTAATTTTTGTTTCAGGGTTATCATTTAAAAACCGAGTATAGACTGACATTACCTGACTTAATGGATGCCATGGATTTATTGTTCCAATAAATGCAATATTTAAAACGGAGTCGGAAGGTGAAATATGATGTAGTTTTTCGGTAATTTCAGAATTGAACCCGTTTGGGATAATATAAAAGTCTTTATTAGGGAATATTTTAAATATTTTACTTTTAACGAATTCAGAAACAGTAACAATTGCTGAGGCGCTTTTAACATTTCTTGTTTCAAATAGTTTGTATAACGATTTGAGAACATGTTTTTTGTTAATGTTAATGCTAGAAGACCAGGGATCTCTATAATCTGCTATCCATTGAATATTGTGTTTTTTACTTAAAGCTGAAGCATATTTAAAAAGAATAAATGGTTCGCTAGTTGCAATAATAATATCAACAGGATTATTCTTTAAATACTCTTTAGCTGCTTTGTAAATATTTGATTTGGTTCCTTTAAATGAAATCCATTGTAGTATTTCGAAATAGGAAGATATGGTTTTTCGAAGTAATCTATACCGGGATTCTCCGTATCTTAGCATAATTCTGTTTGACAAATTGGGAAAATATGGGGTTCTGATAATGGTTCCAATGTTAGATTCTTCAGTAATTGTATTGTTCGAAAAACCAGGAGCAACAAAGTCGAGGGAGTTTTTGTATTTATGGTTCCATTGTCGTGTAATTACAACAGGCGAAATACCATATTCTGCAAAATGAAGATACCAGAAATAAGGTCTTAACCCTCCTACAGAGACATAGGGTGGAAAATCGTATGCAAGAATAAGGGCTTTTTTATTCCGCATATCGGAAGTATTTGTGGATTTGTTGTCGTTGCCTTTATCAAAAAAAATAATTTTGTTACTTTCTACAGGTGTTACCTTAATTCTTTTTAGTATTTCGGCTAGTTTGGACACCTGATTCTTTCTAGAGTAATTTTCTATATCTTGAGTATTACATGTAATGTGTGCTTTTTCTGAAAATTCAATGGATAACTCCTTTAAAACCAATTTTAAATGAGTCGCATCTTTTACAACAATTCCAGATCTCGTTTTCTCTATAAGATCTTCCTGTAGATGAGAGCTAATATTTGTCTGATCGTCAATGGTATAATGCTTAATTTTAATGTCGTTGACTATTTCGTCATCTGAGAAACATAAAAGTATTTTTCGCCTTATTCCCAGATAATCATAAATTTTAGTTCCCATGAAGGAATAGTAATTGAACAAAAGAAGTACGTTATTCTCAGAGAGTTTAGTTATGACATTAGAATAAGGTAATTTTGGAAAAACGTTTACGCACGTCCTTAGTTTACTATAGTTTTTATTGACCAAAGACTTTATTTCTTCATTGAGATTCGTTCCATAAAAGTTAATGTTTAGTTTGTATTGTTCATTTTCGAGTAGAAATTGGTTAACAATGGATAGAAAGTAATCAATAGGGTGCCATTGTAATATCGAACCAGCATATCCAATGTTTAAGACATCATATTGTTGCGATGTGGTTTGTGAAATAGTTAAGATATTTGGATCATAACCATTGGGCACAATATAATGACAAGTATTGGGTTTTAATAGCATTTGAGTTTTTTCTTTTACAAACTCAGAAACAAATAGAACACAATACGCATTTTTTACAAGTTTTCGTTCATGAAAACTAAACCACGTTTTAAGAATAGTTTTATTTTTTAATGGAAAGTTGTTTGACCAAATATCTCTGTAATCAGCTATCCATGGTATTCCAAATTTCTTGCTTAAATCATTTGCATATTTGAATAAAATAAAGGGGTCGCCTGTTGCGATAATAGCATCAACTTTATGGTGTTTAAGGTAGTTTTTGGCCTCAATATATAAGTTTCTTTTAGAACCAATGGGTAATACAAATTGAAAAATCTCATAATATGCAGATATTATTTTGCGAAGCCATTTATATTTGGTTTCTCCATATTTTAGAAAAATTTTGTTTGCTCTATTGGGTTTATATGGTGAACGTATAATTATTCCCTTCTCTGTTTTGTCAATCAAGGTTTGATCAGAATGGCCAGGAGCAATATAATCCAAATGATTGCCATAGTGGTTGCTCCATTGTCTTGTTACAACAACAGGAGTTACATCAAATTCATGCAGGTAATTATACCAGCTTAAAGGGCGTAGACCACCTGCCGAGACATAAGGAGGAAAATCGTAAGCCAGAATAAGGACTTTTTTCTGATTTTTGTTTAATATATCCATCGTATCACTTCGAACGCTTCTGCAAATTCTGCATTAATTTGAACACCACGAGTAATTGCCAGACCTTTAAGAAAGTCGGCATTTAAATAGGCTCTGTATTCCTGAGATTTATATTCTTTTAGAGCATCAATCTTTTTTTGAAGCTGTTCTTGTTTTAATGTAATAAAGCAGCGGGTATTAAAAGAGAAATTATTCCAGGGCATTTCGTATCCTAGTACAGAGGAGTTTTTAAAAGCGCGTAAACCTTCTTCTGATATTACCTGATGATCTTGGTGAGTGTCGGTAGGGCTGGGTAACAAAACAAGGTCAGGTTGTATTTCGTTGCGAATTAATATAAGGGTTTCGAGTATTTCCTGACGATATTGTTTAAATCGTCTGACTTCGAAGTCAAATAGTCTAAGGTTTATTGGACTTATTCCTAATATTCTTGTAGCCGCTCTCAACTCATTTTCAAGGGTATCAGGATTTAATCCGGGTTGTAGGGATTGTCGACACAATGAAAAACTGGCATAAAAAACATTTTTATCTTCTGAAATAAACCGAGAAATAGCTCCTCCACACCCCAGTTCACCGTCATCGGTATGGGGCGCCAAAATCAAAATGTTTTTATGATTCGTCATTAAATATTATTTATATACAAATATAGTGAAATCATTGGGCAAATATCCTTCGATAACTTTAACGTTAGATGAGAATGTTTTTTTACACAAGGTGTATGTTTCTTCAGGCGAATGGTAAATAGAGACATTATCCATGGAAGGGCTTTTATCTGATAAAAAATTGATGCCAAACCCTGTATTTACGTGTAAAAAAAGATCTTTAAACTGAGAAATAAAAAAGCGTTGAACCTCATTTTTGTTTTCTCCCAAATTATATATTCCGCTTGCAATTACATAGTCTACATGGATGTTTAGATCGATGAAATTATCCGAACTGCCAAGATAGAAATTCACGCTAGGATATCTTTTTTGTGCTTCAGCTATCATCCGGCTATTTATGTCAATACCATAATATTTACTGGGAAAATATTCCTTTGAGGATAGATAGGGAAAAAAATCACCAAATCCGCATCCGAAATCGAGTAAAGAGAAGTTTTCTTTTGAGAGAATAAGATTCAATAATATACTGAATCTTTTATGTTGACTTTCTGTTCCCGACCATAATGCTTTGGCATTTAATCCAAATTCGTCAATTCGTTTGTTGTGAATTTCAAGATATTTATCGGTTGTACTTTTCATTTTTCAACACGGGCTTTTAAATAATTCATTAATTCTGAAAACTCTTTTTCAATAGAAAATAAGGACGAGCATGCAAGTGCATTGTTTTTAAAAAAAGCATAATTGGAAATCATTTTTTCAAATGCGCAGGCAATACTTTTTGGCGCATTTTCCCAATCTGATCCTGAATATTGTAAGCCGTTATTATAGCGGTCGATTATTTTTTTGTGTTCGGCAAGATCAGAACAAATTATGGGTAGATTGGCTGCTATGCTGTCGAAAAGCTTATTTGGTAGTGAAAAAGTTGTTTGTAAATATTCCGTTTCCATTGTAGGAACTGAAGACGCAACGGCATAAGCTGCAATGAACTGTAAGTATGGGTGGGGAAGTCTTTTAATGTGCACAATTCTTTTTTTAAGGTCAGGATGATTAAAGTATTTTGCAAAGAATTCGGGATTTTTATTTGTTCCAACTAAAATGAGCGAACTCTCTTCGGGTATATGTTTTAGAGCTTCGAACAAGCATTCTATTCCATTAAGATACTTAAAAAAATCTCCAAAATATATCAGGTTGTTTTTACCTTTTATTTTTTCAAGTTTTATGTATTCGTCGGGAAAGGTTTCCTTAAATGTTGTTTTAGAAGTAAAAAATTCAGAGACATTTCGTATGGTATATGTAGGAGCAAAAAATCGAAAGTTTTTACGATAAAGATCTGCAAAAGAGTCACTGATAGTACATAAAAGAGATATATTGAGCAGATTCTTTTTTTCAAGTATTTTTTCTCGCAGCTGAAACAATTTAGACTTTGTTTTATATAAAAAAGAATTTGTTTCGTCGAATTGAGATTGATAGCCCTGAAGATATTCATGGGCATCGTAAATTAAATGAATCTCAGGAATATGTTTTTTTATACGACATCCCAGATCAAGCATTCTATGGTCAACACAGAAAAAAGTACGTGTATTGAATTTATCTACGATTGATTTTGCAATGTTGTTTCGTAGTCCAAATAATGAACGAGGCCGGCTAAAATCCTGTGGGATTATACGGTAAACTTCAACATTATTTAATACTTCGTATTCGGGTAAGTCCAAATCCATATACGCAATAATACATACATTAAAACCGTTATTTGTCATTATTTCTGCGGATCTTGCCACACGAGGATCAGCGGCACATTTGTACCCGTGATCAAGTAATATAATTATGTCATATTTTTTTTTCAAAACTACCAGCGTTTTTAATCATTTTTTCGGCTTCTTTTTGGGTTACATTAAAAATTAAATCAATTACTGATACCCCAGATGTAAAAGTTCTTTCTCCTTGTATGTATTCGGGATGTTTAAATTTTTGAAACAATAATTCAACCTTGGATTTGGATACCTGTTCTTTATTAATATATTTAGTAGATGCTCCTAAGCCCAGTAGAACAGACATGCAAAGGGTTTTTTTGCTTAATTCAATAAAAAGATCACTTTCTTTTTTTCCTTTAATGTTTAAAGATGATGCTAAAATGATTTTTGTTTCGATGTTTAAATATGATAAAAGTGTATTAAGTAATGACATGTTTAGGCTTAATAAATCGTTTGCCGGATTTAAAAATACTGATTCTAGCACTGGGAAAAAGTTTGAAAACCCTGGTTTTTTTGAATAGGAATGCCTTATTGTTTCAATATGTTTTTTAATATAATGAATATATCTTTTTTTATCAATAGAAACATCAGATATTAAACGATGAGAATTTCCTTTATAAGCAATTGGAATTGAAATATATGTAACTCCGTTTGGAGAGATAATCCTGTTGCGTGAAATATAATTATTACGAGTATATTCCATGTTGTCCATAATAACGAAAACGTCAGATAGAAAGATACGGTTTATGTATCCAATCCAGGGTAAAAAATGTGGTTGATGAGCTGAAACAATCATACGGAATAAACGATTTCTTTAAATAATACATAGGAACCTTCAAGACTGTGAAAGTCAGTTATGCACTTTTGTGCCTGACGACCAATTCTTTCGCGTTCGTTTTTGTTTTCAATGAGATAATTTAACTTTTCAACCCATTCTTTTTCATTGTTAGCCGTTAAAATATTTTTCATATTTTCTGTATATGGTGAAAGTCCGCAGGGAGTTGCAACAACAGGAAGTCCACAAGCCATATAATCCAGAACTTTCATTGCCATTTTGCCTTTTGAATAATCGTTGTTTTCGACTGCAAAAAGTCCAATATCACTTTGGGCGGCAAGTTTGAAAAAACTGTCTAAGTCGAAATCGAAATATTCAATATTTACATCTGATATAGAAATTCTTGCTTTTGAAACGATTTGTAGCACGTAGTTATGATTTTGACCAATGATTTTAAGTACAGGTGCGATAATGCGGAGGAAGGCATCTACATTAGAAGGTTGCCCAGTGTAAAAGAATCGTATAGAATTATTAATCTCATAGTTTTGTTTGATAAAATATCTATTGGTATTAACGCCAATAGGAAAGATTTTTACATGAGGATGAAGAGCAGAAAAATATTGATATAAAAAATCGTTTACAACGGTAACAGTAGTTGTGAATTTTATCGTGTTTTTAACCAGAGTTTCGTTTCTGAACCATACAGCATCCCAATAGTCGACAATAACACGGCCAGCAAGTTTACTTAAAAGTTTTTCAAGAAAGGCGGAACTATCGTCGTAATAATAAAGAAACAATCCTCTTTGAATAAATGCCACCTGATATTTTCTAGCTCCTATTACTTGCTGGAATCTTTTTATAAGGCATTTTCTAGTGAAATTATTGATAGCAAAATTTCCAGAAGAGAAGGCAGTAAATTCTTCTTTATCAGTAGTAACACTTGCAACAACGAAATCATTATTATCTTTTTTAAAAAAGGGAAAATATTCTTCAAATCTTCTCAGGTATCCATCGCTTCCAGGTTGAGCATGAGGAAAAATAATTAGGGGTTTAGGTTTTTTTGTTTTTACAAAACGATACCAAACGCCCAATATTCCACCAGTAATCTTAAGAAGAGAAATCGTTAAACGGAGGTGAACATATGATAACTTATCTTTCAAAGTTGCGGCTTTACTTGTTGGTTAATCCATTGATATGTAATTTCCATTCCCATTCTAAGAGATTGAGTTGGTTGCCAGCCTAATTTTAATTGGATTAGCTTATTATTAGAATTCCTGCCACGAACTCCCAAAGGGCCAGTGATATTTTTAACGCTAATACTTTTACCTGAAATGTCAATTACCATTTTTGCCAGATTATTGATACTAATCATTTCATCTGAACCAATGTTAACAGGACCAGAGAAATCAGATTCCATAAGTCGGAGAACAGCTTCCAAACACTCGTCGATATAAAGAAAAGACCTTGTTTGAAGTCCATCTCCCCATACTTCAATCTCTCCGCCATTTTTTGCCATAGCAACTTTTCGGCACATGGCTGCAGGGGCTTTTTCTTTTCCTCCTTGCCATGTTCCTTCGGGACCAAAAATATTGTGAAAACGAGCAATTCTAACAGGTAATTTGTAGTTTCTCTGAAAAGACAAATATAGTCTTTCGCTAAATAGTTTTTCCCAACCGTATTCGCTGTCGGGTTGTGCTGGATAAGCTGAGTCTTCAGAACAATTAGGATTGTCGGGGTTGCTTTGGTTAAATTCCGGATAAATACAAGCAGAGGAAGAGTAAAAAAGTTTTCCTACTTTAAATTTAATCGCTCTTTCAACGATGTTGATATTTATCAAAGCAGAATTATGCATGACATTGGCATCATTTTCACCCGTAAAAATATAGCCTGCACCGCCCATATCGGCAGCCAACTGGTATACTTCGTCGAAATATTCGTTTAGAACTCTGTCGCAAACCACTTGTTCCCGTAAATCTCCGAGAATAAACTCATCGGCGGCAGTTGGACTGAATTCGGGATATTTTAAATCGGCTCCCTTTACCCAGCAGCCATCGTTTTTGAGTCGTTTGACAAGGTGGCTTCCGATAAACCCGCCAGCTCCTAGTACAAGTACTTTTTTCATGAATAATTTTTTACAGTTCAAAGATACATTATTGCCTTTAATATTTAATTTAATCTATAAAGATTTAGTAGTTTTGTCAAGAAAGACAGATATTATTGAATTCATTAAAGAATATATCGATTAATGCAGCTAAGTGGAATTTTATTGCAAATTTCGGGAGCTATGTAATCAGTTTTTTTTTATCAATAGTTCTAGCCAGATTACTTGAGCCCTATGAATTTGGCTTGACAGGCATGCTTAGCATATTTACTGCCCTTGCTATTGTTTTTATTAATGCGGGTTTGTCAACGGCTCTTATTCGTTTAAAAGAAGCAAATGCTGGAGATTATACTACTGTTTTTTATTTCAATATTATAGTTAGCGTAGTTATTTATATCCTATTTTATTTTTTTGCACCTTTAATAGCCGATTTTTACAATGAACCTATTTTGATCAATCTGACTCGTCTGATATCTCTTGTTTTTCTTATTAATTCGTTTGGAATAATTCAGAATACGATTTTGATAAAAGAACTTTTATTTAAGAAACAAGCCATTTGTTATTTAGCTGGGCTAGGTTTTTCGACGATTATATCAATTGTTATGGCATTTAATGGGTATGGGGTATATAGTATCGTAGGACAAGCAATATCACAAGCAATTGTAACCAACATCGCTTTTTGGATAATTTCCGACTGGAGACCTTTGGGATGGGTAAGTAAAAAATCGTTTAAAAAACTTTGGGGTTTTGGTTCAAAAATTCTTTTTACCAATTTAATATCGCAATTAGTTGATAATATTGATAATATCTTGATTGGAAAGATCTTTTCTGTAAATACACTGGGTTTTTATGTAAGGGCAAAAAGCTCAAAGATTATTCCTGAGCAGGTTTTTACAAATGTATTGCAGGCCACAGTTTTTCCGATTTTATCAAAAGTTAATGATGACGATGTGGCTTTTCGTAACTATCATTTAAAATTTTATAATATTGCTGCTTATGTAATATTTCCTATAGTGGCTGGTTTTATGGCCATTGCAAAAGGATTTACCATCGTTTTGTTTACTGAGAAATGGCTTCCGTCGGTTCCACTTTTACAGATTATTGTTTTATCAAGTATTTCTTATTTTCTTGGAGCTTTATTTAATCAAACAATTATGGCAAAAGGCCAAGGCAGTCTTTTTCTTAAACTCAATGTCTTAAAAAAAATAGTAGGATTAGTTTCCATACCTGTTGGATTATTGTATGGTTTAATCCCTTTTCTATGGGCGTTGGTTATTATCAGTATTGTAAATCTATGTCTTGATTTTTATTTTACAGGTAAACTGCTAAAAATAAGCATGTATCAATATGCAAATAAAATGATATTGCCCTTCCTTTTATCAATAATTATGGGAGCTGGAGTGTTTTCTTTGGAGTTTTGTTCAATAGAAAATAAATATTTATTGTTGTTTTTACAGTTGGTCTTTGGAGTTATAATTTATTCGGGGCTTTCTGCTTTATTTAGATTAGATGAATTTCTTTATTTGAAAGAAATTGTTTTACAGAAAATAAATAAAATTCATTTAAAGAAGTAAAGAAAAGTAAATATAATATTGCTGTATATTTACTTTTTCTAAAAAATTACCTTGGAAGAGAATTATAATGCTTCAAAAAACTATCTGGCGTTTATTGAAGCTATTAGTAAGTTGTGATAATGATAAAGCCAATAGAAAACGCATGTGTAGATATTAACTTGTTTTACTAAATTTACAGGTGCAATTTTTGCTAGAAGAAGCGTCATTTTATGAAAATTCTACTAATCGAACCTCCATTTTACAGATTATATCACGAAGATTTTTCTTTGGATAAATTTCCGTTATCTCTTGGATATATATCAAGTTATTTACTACAAAGATCATCGCACGAGATATTGATTTATAATGCGGATTTTCATCCGCATTCAAAACCAATGCTTAATGAATATTTGGCAGGAGAGGGGTTTGATAATTATGTTAATAATATTCAAAGAGAAGGTTATACTGTTTGGCAAGAAATAAAAAAGATAATAAAAGATTTTGAGCCAGAACTTGTTGGGATTACTGCAAAATCACAGAATTACAAATCTGCTATTAAAGTGGCAGAGATGGCTAAAACAATAAATAGAAAAACGATTGTTGTTCTTGGCGGGCCACATCCCTCTTTAGTGAAATCTGCTTCCCTGGAAAATTCCAGTGTAGATATTGCAGTAATAGGGGAGGGCGAAGTAACCTTTTATGAATTAGTTAAAGCAATTAACCTTGGCGCATCTTTGAAAGGGATTAGTGGTTT
>PHDH01000076.1 GCA_002840935.1 Bacteroidetes bacterium HGW-Bacteroidetes-21
CACTCCGCTCAACACATGTGGCAATAATGGAAATCCATAGGCAAGATTAGCCCGCATACATTTCCAGTCGAACTTCATGTTCAGCAACTTATTCTTATAGAGCAAAAACAACGAAATAACCATAAACAATAACGCAGGAATAAACTGCCCCTCCATGCGACTGACCCAGGTGTTGTTTACATAAACGATAAGTATAACTGACAGCCCGAGCTCTAGCGCCGTTTTAAGTATTCTGTAAATCCCATACTCCACAGCCCGGTACTGTACTTGCAAAAGGTTTTGCTGTACCTGAAAAATGTTCTGACTTACAGCAATGATAAGCATCACCCATAACCATTTTTCGGAAACCTTAGGAGCCTCAGCACCAAATAGTAATCGAATAATTTCTTCATGAAAAAAGAAAAAGACTGGGACCAAAACCAATGCCCCGATTAATATGAGATACAAGGCATTGGAGATAAACGAGGAATAATTGTATTTGTCTTTTTCGTAATAATATCTGATGACTGAACTTTCGGAATTATAGCCGGCAAATGGAAGCAAAATGGTAAGTAGCACCTGAAACATGGAGATAATACCAAAATCCGCTGGTGAAAGGTAATATGTAAGAACAGGTAAAAGTAAAAATGGGATAGCTGCATTAATCACATTGGCAAGAGTAAAAATGCTTAGCGACTTAATAAACTTTATGTTCAGCATTTTTATCATCTCAGAGAAATCTTTTTCAAAGCATTTTTAATATTCACCTTATAATCAGGCAAAATCACTTCTCTGTTCAATGCCCTAATCACAGCCTTGTCTTTCACCTTAAAAGTCTTGATGGCCTCAATATATTCTTCGGGACTATTTACATACAAAGTTGTATTACTATCATTCAGCACTTCTTCATAATGAAGTTTCGACAAGCCTTTTATATTGACTAAAATATTTGGTACACCTAACGATGGAGCTTCCAAGGCACAGGTTGAAAAAACGGTAGTATGATAATCACAGACAGAAATCATTTCGTAGCAATTCACTTCGTAATTGACAAGTATTCTTTCACTCAATTCATAGGTCCTCTCTTTAAAACTTTCGTCACGAGGAACAAAAATAAAAAGAATTTCTTCGTTTAATCTGGCCACTGAATTTAAAAAAATGATCAAATCTGACTCCGAATAGTGATTCTGCCCAGATACGCATACCAAATACTTATACTTCTCTCTAAATTCATCAACAAAACTATGCTTAACAGGGTGACTATTTATGTAATCTATATAAAAGCTTCCCACCGGTATTATTTGGTCTGAACGAATATAAAAATGCTCATGCTCAGCAATTTTACGTTCACTTTCACCAAAAGTAAAAAGATAGTCAGGAAAATAACTTTCATCAAAAGTCTTAAAAATATTGTATGCCAAATGCTTATTACTGATCACTCCATGCTGAATTTCAACTACTTTAATTCCTTTCTTCTTAAATGCTGCAATGCGACCAATATTTGTATAATAGCATTCAATAAATGCTGCCATGGGCCGGTTAAAGCGAATAAAAAAACGTGTTACTACATACTGAGCAATAAATCTTTTAACAAGTGCTTTATAATTGAAGTCCAAATTGTAATGAGCGCAAATATCGTCCAGCACATGCTTTTCTTTGATTTTTAACCGGCATAAAAAAAGTTTAGCATAAACGGTCTCAATAAAATAAAAGAAGACTTTAGATACAATGTGTTTAGTAGGAATATTCTTACGAGCAAAATGCTTTGACAAAGGAATTTCGATATCCAAAGGCTTATGAACTATTGTCATCAGGTAATCAATACTTTTATCGACGTACAACCCATCAATCTTTCTACGCTCTTTGGTATCACTATAAATTATATAGTTATACTTTCTAAAAAGACTTCCAAAACCATAAAATACACTGGAGAAAAAAGTGCGAATTAATAGTGATTTTTTACCTGAAATCTGGCTAAAATAATCATCGGCAGAGCCTATATATATTCTCAAATGAGGCCAGACCTGAAGTCCTCTTGCAGTAACTGTTTCGACAGGCCATTGAGTCTCTATTTCACGAATAAATTCGAGAGGCGTTTTTTTATCCCCGGGGATATACTGATGACTCTCACTAACCATGACGAAAACCTCCGAAAAGCTTCAGCAAATTTGTATCTTGATTGAGGGATATACAGGTCATGAGCATTTCAAAAAAAAACTAATAATTTAATCGTTTCATTAGTATTTCAGCAGCAATGAAATCAAGTTCCGTATCAATATCAACGGACTCTTCGTTCGTCATTTTATAGGCAAAAATATTTTCCTTTACAAAAAAAGTCTTCTGCTCCAGCAAGTCTTTGACTTTACATATGTATATGGCTCCGTTTAAACGGAAAAACTCCGGTAAATCCTGCGATCTTTTATTTTTAACTTCATCCCTAAGAAAATGATTCATTGAGAGATCCGCTTCTATAGTATTCGACCATAATGGTGAATGTTCGCACGCAGTTACAGAGACAACCGCTGTTGCGTTTTTCGACAGCATTAACTGTATGGCAGATTCTATAGATTCGGATGTGCGCAAAGGAGAAGTTGGCTGCAACAACACCACTATATCGTAGGTCTCATTATATTTTTCGGATAAGAACTCTAAACCGTGTTTCACTACTTCAAATGTCGAAGTTGAATCCTGACAGTATTCTTCGGGTCTTTTAAAAGGAGCAGCAATACCATTCGTTTTGGCAATTTCCAATATCCTGTCATCATCGGTTGACACAAGAACTTTTGTAAATGATTTGACTTGAACGGCAGACTCTATCGTCCAGGATATGAGTGGTTTTCCATTAATCAGCCGGATATTCTTATCGGCCAAGCGTTTACTCCCTTTACGGGCTGGTATAAGGCAAAGTATTTTTGGGAAGGGCTTATTCATTCATTTTTGACATTTAGCATTACTGATTGACTATTAACAACATCAGAATGTTTTATTAGATTTATCTTTAAGAATTTGCACTATTTTCTCTGCCGCATGACCATCCCCATAAATACAGGCAGGAAGTTCGATATTTTTACTTAACTCAATCTTTTTCACGGCAGTCAATATCTCTTTTGCATTAATTGCACAGTTGATAATATTGGGAGTAACGATTCGCCCTTGTTGCCTGTCTCCAATATTAATGACCCATTTTGGAAAGAAGGCGGCATCATAAAAACCACTGGACGAATTACCTAAAACAAAGGCTGAATAGTTCATGCAGGTTAAATACCCCAAAGTTCCGAAACTTTCAACCGTTTTAATGTGCGAATGACTTTTTGCAAAATCAAGTATCCGTTGACGAACCATGTTTCCGTACGTATCAGCATTGGGCATGGTAATGACAATCTGATAGGCTGTCAGGGCAGATAAAGCAGATAAGTATTCCTCGGTATGTTTTTCGTTCTGCTCAAAAGCAACCGTCTCGGGATGAAATGTCGACAATATGGTAGGCAGATTTAAATCAATATCAAACTTCGACTTGAAATCTTCTTTTGACAGCAGCTCCAACGATCTTATATTGTCGAGACTCAAAGCACCTACATTATAAATATTTGTATCGTAGCCCAACAATTGGATAAGTCTTGCTTTGTAT
The DNA here is from genome assembly GCA_002840935.1 of Bacteroidetes bacterium HGW-Bacteroidetes-21. Classification (GTDB taxonomy): domain Bacteria; phylum Bacteroidota; class Bacteroidia; order Bacteroidales; family GWA2-32-17. Next base: position 3,608 of record PHDH01000076.1, read on the forward strand.
TGCTCTGCAGTCACAAAATGGAGTTGCGACATGAGGGAAATGGAATGCCTGAAAATATTGTCTATGGCTCCGGTGGTAGTTTCTCCGCCATGAATATGTGCCACAGGAATCTGAAACGGAACCGAAGCAGTTACTGCGGCAAACATTTCGAAGCGATCACCCAAAGCTAAAATAAGATCGAATTTTTCTTTGCTCCAGAAATCAGAAAACTTAATAATAGTCTGACCTATCATGTGAGAAATATCTGCCGGACTGTCGCCTTCCAACACTGTTTCGATGCCATAAGGCACTTCAAAACCATCTGACTTGATTTGCGTTACAGTCTTACCAAACTTCTCAGACAAATGCGTTCCAAAAGCAATGAGTTTGAGATCGAAAAAAGGATCTGATTGTAATTGCTTCAACAAAGGCAAATAAATACTATAATCAGCTCTGGAGCTTGTCAATACACCGACTCTCATTGAACATCCTCCCGAACAATTTTGTGATGCGAATCCAAATCATGTTTAACTGATTTTCCAATTATTTGATGAATTTCCATGGGTGATATCCCATCACCGGGTCGAAGCATAATAAGGTCCTCGCTTTTTAAAACAGTTCCTGCAGCAATTTTTCGGGCAGTAAAAATACTTTTTCTGGCAGCGGTTTTATTCTTTGTTTCGGAGGCTGTTACCTTTTTCACACCATCTCCCAATGCCTTTTCAACATTCCTTATTGACCTAACCAAGGCTGTCAGCTCATCGGGATTGAGGGAAGCCTTATGGTCGGGACCTTCAATATTTTTGTCTAAAGTAAAATGCTTTTCGATTATACATGCCCCCAAAGCAACAGCAGCAACAGAGACTTCTATACCTTCGGTATGATCCGAATATCCCACCGGCAATTGCAGTCTTTCATGCAACGTTCTGATAACATTCAAATTGACTTCTTCTAATGGAGCCGGATATTCTGTCGTACAATGTAATACAGAAATGTTCTCGCGTAAGGTTCCAGCATCTATCAATATTTGTATGGCATCTTGTATCTCGGATAAAACAGACATCCCGGTTGACAATATGACGGACTTTTTCAGTTTACCAATCTTCTGTAAATAAGGCAAATTAGTAATTTCTCCCGAAGGAATTTTAAAGTAGGCCAAATCGAGTGTAGCCAAAAAATCAATGCTTTCAAGATCAAAAGCAGTCGACAAAAATCTTATTCCACATTGCCGACAATGAGCAATTAAAGCATGGTGATCGGCAGGTGTAAGCTCGAGCTTTTTCAGCATCTCAAATTGCGTTTGCGCAGCACCTCCCAGATTTTTGGCCTGATAATCAGCTTGTTTTGCTTGTACAGAGACCAATGCTTCGGTTTTAAAAGTCTGAAATTTGACAAAGTCAACCCCTGCTTTTGCGGCTGCTTCAATAAGTTTAAAAGCAATATTCAGATCACCATTATGATTGACCCCGGCTTCTGCAATGATAAGTGTTGGCTTTTCCATTATATTTTTTTCCTGGCAGGATTCCCCATATAAACAGCATTGGATTCGGTATCTTTAACTACCACAGCGCCTGCGCCAGTAATGGTATTTTGCCTGATCAACAAGCCGTTTCTAATCACGGTACGACTTCCAATAAAACAATTATCCTCTACCACGACATCGCCGTTAATAACTGTACCGGTTGAAATATGACAGTGGTTTCCAACAACACAATTATGCTCCACCAAAGCCATGGTGTTAATGATATTATTTTCTCCTATCACCGTTCCGGCATTAATCAACGACTTATGCATCACCAATGTTCCCAACCCAATTTTTGAAAAGGCAGAGACATAAGCCAAAGGCGAAATGATCGTAGCCATTCTGGCATGTAACGATTTAAGTAAATTGAAAAGATGAACTCTTAAGTCATTGTTTGTCAACTGACCTACGGTCACTAGAAAACTATGGTTCTGAGCCACCAATTCGGGTAATTCGTTATCTGTCGCAATATACTTGTATCCCATGATATTGTCCCCAAGCTTTTCAGGTTTATCTACAATACCCGTAATTTCATATTCTTCGGTGGCCAAAATAACATCTATAGCCGACAAACAATGCCCCCCTCCTCCAACTAAAATGATAGACTTTTTGTTCATGAATTATTTGATCTATTATAATACCCTTTTATTCTTCACTTTGCAATTTTTACAAAAATAAGCAATTAAATTTAACCCCTGTTAAACAATGGGGAAAATATATTACGAAAAATAAGAACAGTTAACGAAAAACGAGCCCCTCTTCTTCTTCCAAACTATCTATCACCATTTTGTTAAATAAGTCGACACCCGATTGATTGAGGTGACCATAGTCGTAAAAATATTTATGCTCAAAGGGCAAACCGGCATTAAAGTTCATGTAGCGAAAACCAAGTTTCTTGAAAAAACGATTCATTATTTCCTTCATCTTGAAACTACTGTAATATTCCCGAACTAGTGGAGGCTGGATAATGATAACTTTGATTTTGCGCTTATTTAGCTCCATCAAAATATTCTTAAAAGCCTGTGTCTGATCACTCTGAATACTCACAGGAATGGGTGGAAATATAGTGGTTTCTGCAAATTCATTATTCCCTTTTTCGACAAATCCTCCGGATATATATTTTTCTTCTTTATCTCTCGTAATGACTTCGTCCCGATAGCCATCACCTCCAATCAAACTTTTGTACGTGCTATATATAAGCGTATTATACACATTGATATTGTAGGTCTTCAGAGGAACAGTTACATGATGGCGATCGACAAAATTACAGGAAATCAGATCTACCATCGATTCTATTCCGGGGTCGCAAAAAATATCGGGATTCACCACATATAACACCAGTTTTGGGTTCAGTTGATCGATATACTTATCTACAAGTAACTCCGTTTGTATGGGCGTTTGAGAACTGGAACCCAGATTGAAAAGCTTAATATTTCTGGCATCAAAATTCCTCGGGTCAAACCCCCTGTAGGCGCCCGAAGGTCCTATGACCAAGACATCCACATTTTTGAAGTTTTTCACGTCATGCAAGCGAGACTGCGTATAACCTCCAATGACTTTATACGAAAGATTTTTCTTCAAAAACTGAGGAAAAACTTCACCCCAGACTATAACCCCTAAAATATAGACAAGGGGCAGAAGGAGAAGAAAAACAAGGATACTTTTTATAAATCTCTTCATACGCCTTAAAATTGAAAATAAATAAAGGGTACGTCGCCTGTATTTCCGAGCATTCCGATGAGAAAAATAAGTAAGAAATAGCAAGCCCACCGCACAGGTCTTGACATTCTTGTACTATCAATTTGCATCGCATGTTGCTTATCACGTTGCATCCACTCGAAAATGATGAAAAGCGGAATTAATACCGAAATGGTTAGAGGATTTACCCCAATGTCGGGGTGAGGCGCTGAAAAAAGAGAGGTCGAAAACATGCCTTTAAAATATCCCAAAGCATCGTGAATGCTTGCCGACCGAAAAAACACCAGCGTAATATTCCAAAAGATGAAGGTTAAAAGCATGCTCAAAGAGTCATAAATAAACACCGGTGTTTTCTTGCTCCATTTCTTACGCTGCTTTCTTGTCAGGATTTCGTAACTTAAGGCTAATCCATGTAAAAGACCAAATACAACATAAACCCAGTTGGCGCCATGCCACAAGCCACAAAGAGTGAACGTAATAATGGAGGAAAAAAGTATGCCCGCCAAACCCCAGTTTCGGGTGCTAATGGCAAGAGGTGTGTACAAATAATCGCGTAACCAGTTCGAGAGCGAAATGTGCCAGCGTCGCCAGATTTCGGTAATGCTTTTCGAGAAATAAGGGAATCTGAAATTCTGCATCAGTTCAAAGCCAAACAACCGTGCTGTTCCAATGGCAATGTCTGAATAACCCGAAAAATCGCCATAAATCTGAAAAGCAAATAGTATGACCCCAAAGACCAACGTGCTTCCCGAATGCTGACTGTAATTACTGAAAATGGAATCAACAAACCCGGCACAATTGTCGGCTATCACGATTTTTTTAAAAAGACCCCAAAGTATCTGGCGCATCCCGTCGGCAGCTTTGGCATAATCGAAAACCCGCTTCTTAGTGAATTGTGGTAACAGGTTATTAGCCGTTTCTATAGGACCGGCAACCAGTTGAGGGAAAAAACTCAGGTAAGAAAAAAACGATACTATATCCTTTGTTGACTTCAGTTGCCGCCAGTACACAGAAATGGTGTAACTCATCGACTGAAAAGTGTAAAAGCTGATACCTACGGGCAATATTATTTGTAAGGTACTGGCATGAAGTCGAATGCCGAATAGCGAGAAGAGATCAATAAAGCTATCTACAAAGAAATTGTAGTATTTAAAAAATCCTAGCATACCCAGATTAATGCAAATACTGAGAATCAGGAATGTTTTTCTCCTGAATTGCCGCGATTCCTTATCAATTAAATAACCAAAAATAAAGTCGGACAACGAACTGATAAAAAGTAAAATCAGGAAGCGCCAGTCCCACCAACCATAAAACACATAACTGGCAACGACCAGAAAGAGGTTCTGCCATCTCAATTTTTGATTAAAAACAAACCAATAAAGAATAAAGACGATGGGTAAAAAAAGGGCAAATGTGATGGAATTAAACTGCATGGGCTATAATCAAATCAGACCTGAGTTAACGGAATATTGATACCATTAATTTGTGATGAGCAAGTGGTCAGATAAAGCAACGTTTCGGCCACCTCTTCGGGTAAAAGCAACTTGTTTAAGGGATGATTCGCCTTCATTTGCTCCACTACCCGCTCATCGGTATGGGCATTCAGCGGGGTTTGCATGAAAGAGGGGGAAATACAGTTTGAACAAATATTAAACCTTGCATTTTCTACTGCCCACGATTTAGCTAACGACAATAAATACGCCTTCGACGCCGTGTATTCCGAACAACCCATGGGTGGATTCTCCAATAAAAACGACGTAAGAATAGTGATTATCCGGCCATGTTTTTTCTTTCGGAATAACTTAATTGCCTGCTGCGAAATTTTTATCACCGGCAGAATATTCGCTTTGAAATTTTCGAGAAATGTATCCGGATTTTCTTTATGAAAATATTCGATATTAAGCCCTGTGATGGCGTTATTCACCAATACATCCAGGCTCATTGTCTCCATCTGAAGCAGTAAGGAACTCATGTCATTTTCCGAAGTAAAATCACAGGATATTCCTTTAACATGGGCATAGGTTTTTTCCAGTTCCTTAGCCTTTTCAACCGACTTATGGAAAGTAAAATAGATAAAATTATCCTGTACTTTCGCCAGACTTTCTGTAATTGATAGTCCTAAACCCGAAGCCCCACCGGTAACAAGGATGTTATTCATAATATTTTTATTGAAATTTTCCCTTTAGCCACTTTCCTTAGTTCTGCGTTTGTAAAAGTAAATTTAAATTCAACAACATTAACCGCTTCGGAAATATTTGACACTTCAGCAATAAACTTCAACTGATCATACATGTATACCGGACTGGTATATTGTATTTCCTGCGATAAGATCATGACATTCTTCATCGGAAGTTTTTCTCCGATAAAATAAGAAAGAAAGCCATTCAAAATATTTCCGTGCATCACCTTGTCCTTAAAACCATAACTTTGAGCAAAGCCGGCATCGGTATGCAGGGAATTTTTATCTCCGAACAAATCGATAAAGCCATGATAGACATTCTCAGACAGCGTAAAATCACAGGAAAATATTTCTTGTAGCTTCATTGGGCAGATTTTTTCTGAACAAGTTTACACATATCTCCTACATTTTCAAGCGCCTGAATTTCTTGTGCTGTCAGGCGTATTTTGAAATGCTTTTCTGCGGCAACAATTATTTGAATATGCGATAACGAATCCCACTCTTCTACATCTCTTGCCGTTGTTTCTGGCGTTAACACGAGGGTATCAAGATCCAGGATGTCTTTAAAAATTTCGTTTAGCTGTTGTAAAATGTCATTAAGTTCCATGATTAGCTTATATTAGTTTTTCGCTTTTTCAGAAAAGCCCCATACATAATGGATACATTCAATTTTTCGGCCCTTTCGAGGGATACATCCTCGGTTAAAAAGTGTTGCTCGGAAACAATTTCAAAACCGGCCTCATGAATAAGTGCCTGAATTTCTTTCACGTTCCGGAATAAATAAATATGGTCGATGCTGGGTGCATTGGTGGGTGTAGTAACGAAAACCGTTCCCTCGGGAGTAAGCATGATTCGAATTTTCTCCAATAATTGCAAAGGTTCTTCCACATGCTCCAACACTTCGCCCATAGAGACAAAATCGTAGCAACTTTCTTCAGAAAAATCGAGAATGTCCGACAAAATAAAATGGATACGGCCTTCTTCAATAAAATTCTTTGCCAGATCGATGGAAGTGGGACTCACATCAACAACCGTAAACCGGGTTTGAGGGTCAAGTATCTCGATGGCCTTAGATATAAACAAGCCATGCCCTGCGCCAATTTCCAAATAGTTTTTCACTTGAGTGGCGTAAGTAGGTAAGGTGTTGATGTAATAGTCGTAGACCTGATAATGATGCTTCCATAAAAACTGCGACAGCAACAAGCCATGCATGTAATACGCCATGGTTTCGGGGTTGGCATAGACCCGCTTGTTGACCTCTTCGAATTTGCTGCTGGAGTATTTCCCTGTATGAGCAAAGTCTATGGTTTCGGCAAGCATGTCGGCATTCATTTTCAAATAACAATCAATGGCATAATCCATTGTTTTGTCATTTTTCATCAAAAACTGATTATATTTATGGAGAAAAGCATTGGCTCTCTCGTAATACAAATCATCAAAACCAGCCAGATTTTTTTTCAGCTTTTTGGCATGAATAGGACTTAACTCCTCTATCTTTTCAAAAATATGCTGGATGAGATTATTCATTATTTTCTCTCGATAAAATTTTTCCTGACGACAAAATCATCCGTATTCAAAATCCAAAAAGCATCCTGCGGGCTGAAGCCCAGACTCGAATAATGATCTTGCACCAGCTGATTTTTGGCCGTCGGAAGATACTCTCCTACCAGCTGTTTCGCTCCCGAAGTTTTGGCAGCCTCCATGATGATTTGCAGTACAAAATTTTCCATTCCCCGTTTTAAGACACGACAACTCATGATCCACGTATCTATAAACCAAACCTCGGCTCTCTTTTCGATTATAATGGCTGAAATCAGTCCATTATCACCATAAATATCCTCCAGGGTAAATGAAAAAGTGAGATAGCGATCCGACTCCCCTATTTTGCGGATATCCTCTTCGCTATATCTTACCGTCCTCAGATTAAACTGGTTGGACCGTTGTGTGAGTTGCGCCACCCGTGGAATGGTAAAAGCATCGAAAGACTTCACTTCCGAAACCATGTTCAGGCTTTGTAGAAAATCATCTTCGTTGGTAAAAGTCTTTTGTAATTCTTTTCGTTTGGCTTCCGTCTGATACTGCTCGGTTCTTTTCTGGTCGTTTTCTGATAATGCCGCTGTTTCAAACAGGTTACAATTTTGCAGAAAACTTAAATATTCGGCAGGATCTTCGGGTAGCTCAGGCACCGTAATTTCAGGAATATTCTCACGAACCTGATTACGTTCAAAAGGATTGTCATCAACAAAGACCATGGAGTCGAATCCAATATTCAGTATACTTTGTATGTGACGAATATTATCCACTTTGCTCTCCCAGTTGGCGACAAAAACGGCGATATCGCTCCATTGCAAAACCATATCGGGATGTTTATCAAAAGGTTCTTTTGCTATCTCTTCATTGTTTTTACTGCAAACCGCCAGTATGATCCCTCTGTCTTTTAAGGCCTTGGCCCAGGCTTGTATCTCAACAAAAACTTTCCCTATGCCCAATTCTCCCAACTGTATATTTTCAATGCCATCGTCGCCAATGACGCCACCCCAGAGGGTATTATCGAGATCGAGTATGAGACATTTTTTGAATTTTCCGGTGATGGCAAAAATAATATCCCTTATGTTTCGGGCGACATGCTGCGTCATTTCCACGCCGATAGTCATGTTGGCATTGATATAAAAACGCTCGTCGAAATACTGTGCCATCCCAAATCGATTCTGTAGCAGGGATAAATCATTGATAAACAAGGCCTGATTTGTCGATGCCCTGTGCATTATTTCGAAATTTATTTTGCGTAACTGGTAGATGAAAGACTTGTTGGTTTTGTTCCCGTAATTCCCGAAAACCCCGTCGTTTATCTCGGTGTAATTCGACCAGATAATTTTTAGTTTGGGAATCGAAGTCAATGCCAGAAGCATCCTGTCCATTTGTGCCATTTCCTGGTCAGCAAAAAGATGTCGCAGTTCAAGGGGTTGTTTGTAAAACTTTTGCAGCAACTTTTGTGAGGATTGAAGCACGATTAAAACATCTGGTGCATATTGGTACAATTCTGAGGTTGTATCCAAAATCTGACGCTCAATTTGATTGTAGTCTGCCTCAAAAATATCGATGTCCATGGTAAGGTCTTTCAGACTTAAGTTTAAAGACTTAACAATAAATTGCGTAGCACTGTCTCCCAGAAGGGCAATTTTATATTTCGGTTGGGCCATCATGAATTTGGATGAGCTTTATCTCCAATGTTTTTCGAGGTTACGAAATTATAAATATTAATCTGATTTCAGAAAAACTAATTGTAATTATTTGAAGGAGGTATTTTAAAATACGAGACAGTATGATGACCTTGACGTTAACTAAAAAATTAATGCAAGGAAACTGTTATGATTGATTAATAAAACATTAACGGTTCGATGTTGGATTTAGCAGGCAATTGCTTGCAATTGGTGTCAAACCGTTAAAAGGTTTTTGGCTTTTGTTTTCTGTGTCAAGCTGCCCATAACAGCCTGCTAAATTCTAACATAGTATTAGCAACAGATTTTTATCTAATATAATTTGTAACATTTGTCCTTAAATAATCAAGATCATTACTCATAAAGTCTTTTGACAAAGCGTATGTAAAAGATTCTATTTTTATCTGGTCTATTAATTTTAATGCTTGTAGTCTTTCTTTTATAAATATCAAAAGATGCTTTCCAGGAATGTTTGATAATGCTTCAATAAGATTATTAAAGTACCGTCTAAGCTTTGTTATTTGTGCCTGTAGAGAATACCTATTATTTTTCTTTTTTAATTCAGAATCTACAAAATTTAGATAATCTGTTATGAAATTCATTCTATAATATGGACTTGCAATTGAAAAATCAAAATCCTTTGTTAAATTAAAATTATAATATTCAATACCTAGAGCATGTTTTTGAATAATAATGAATGCTGATGCAAGTTCTTTGAGACTATTTGCTGCTAAATTTAGCAATTCATCATAATTAAATATTGCATCAATTTCATGGTCTTTTAATTTAGAATCTTTGGTTCTGATTGCCTCATAAATTGCCTCTTTTGAAAAAAGATAGTTTTCAATAGAGTATTTTTTGAGATAAAACAGATTATTTAAATTCTCTACTGTTCCTATAATATGGTCAAAGTCCAAATCTACAATATATACTTTCTTTTTATTACCAGCATTAATTCGTGCTGCATCCTTAACATTTGTTTTTCCGTTTAAAGGAAATATCTTTCCAAATTTTAATTCAGGGAATAACGTTTTAAATATATTATAATAAAAATGCTCTTGTTCCGTATCTTCAACATAAAATTCAATATCATTGAATTGACCATAAAAGATGTCTTGTCCAGAAAGAAAAGAGTCTGTTAATACAGGGAATCCATTATCCATAATGTTATTTATTATAAGGTAATAATAATATAGCTTTATTTTTCTTTTTGTTTGCCAAGATCGGTGAATGCGTAGCAAGAATTAATTGAGTTGCTTTTGGTGTAATTCTTTCTAATTTTTCTAAAAAATCTTCTTGCCATTTAATGTGCAATGATAATTCTGGTTCGTCGATAATAAAAACTTTACCATCTTGACTATTAAAAGCGATATATGAAAACAAAATTAAAATTTGCTGTTCACCTGAAGATAAAAACCTTATGTCTTTATATTCTGTGATTACTTTTCCGTTTTTGTCAAGTGTGTTAAATGTCAATTCAGAAGTATCTTCTTTGAAGAGTGCTTGTTTCGCTGAATCTTTTAGAAAATGATTTAATGTCTCAAGATAAACTGTAATGTTAGCGAGTGCTTCAGATGAGCGATTTTCGAATTTTTCAAATTCTTTAAGTAACCTATTAACTTTAACAAATTGATTTGCATTTAGCCCATAAAGCAATTTGACTCTTTCATTATTGGGATTAATTTGAAATTCCTTTGTTATATCTTTTAATTCAGAAAAATATTTGGTAATTGTAGCTTGTTCAATTTCTGTCAAAGCTTTTGTCTCAAATTTCTTAAAGTATTCATTTACTCTATTCTCTGCTGTTTCAATTTGAGATATATTTAGTTTATACTTAATACCAGAAGTGAAAGATTCTAATGTTATACTGCCATCAAATGTTGAAAGCATTAGATGATTTTTTAGATCACTTGTTAGGTTTAGTATAGAATTTTTCTTTTTCCTGTATTCTCGGTTTACAATCTCTTTAACTCTATCAAGTGGGGAAATATTTACACCAGAATTTCTTTTTATAACTCTACTTCTCATTGATTCTTCTATATATATATGCTCCTTTTCTTCAGCAAATAGATTTCTATCAAGTCCAATAACTGTGGGGTTAGGAAATGTAGAAATCAATTCCATGGTTTTTTTCTCTTTTGGACTTGGAACTAAACCTGTATAACTTTGAATAAGATTGGCTTTTAAAGTTTCATCATTTTTTATTTCACATGGAGTTGTCCGAAGTCTAACAATTAGCGGATAATATTTTTCTTTTTCTGTTTTAATAACATACTTAAAAGTTGTCTTGTAATGTTTACAGATTATCTCGTATCTAATACCTTTATATTTAAAAATCAATAAGATTGATTTGAATTCAGTTACGCATAAATTGGGAAATGATGGTTTCATTATCCAATAAAGTATATTTAAAATACTTGTCTTACCAGAACCATTTATTCCAACAAGAAGTGTTAAATCTGAATTAAAATCAATTTCTTTGTCTATGTAACCAAAAAGTCCTTCAATTTTCAATTTTTCAATTTGCATAATATTTTTATTTTAGTTTTTATTCTTAAAATTTGCTGCTAACGGCAGTTCATCTATTAACTCTCCAAATGTACAAAATATTTGTTATTGTTATGTGATAATTTTTTGTAGCGGGATTATTTCCATGAATAGCGAATCTGACGTTTGCCCAGCCACGTGGATGGGCTTCTCCTGACGCTGTATAGGATTAA
>PHDH01000077.1 GCA_002840935.1 Bacteroidetes bacterium HGW-Bacteroidetes-21
GTCAAACCACTCCTACAGCTACCGGATTATGTGTTGGTCCTTGTGGTGTAACAATTACCGACAGTCAGGGTTGTACAGCATCCGACATAATTACCATTACCCAACCCAATGCGATCGTTCTGAATACGACTCAAACAGACGCGCTTTGCAATGGCCATTGCAATGGTACAGCAACAGTCACAGTGACCAGTGGAGGAACTGCTCCTTATACTTACCTTTGGAGTTGCGGAGCTCAAACTACAGCCACAGCTACAGGATTATGCGATGGCGTATGTCAGGTTACAGTTACTGATTTCTTTGGTTGTACAGCTACTATTTCAGTTACTATCCTCGAACCAACCATACTAACTGCAAACAATGGAGGTTCGACCGATATGACCTGTAGTGGCACATGCGACGGAACAGGCACTATCACAGTCGTCGGTGGAACTCCCAATTATACTTACGCTTGGCCCAATGGCGAAATAACGAATCCCGCTATTGCACTGTGTGTAGGGTCTTACGTTCCAACCGTAACTGATCAAAATGGATGTACAGTCGAATCAGCTCCTTTTACCATTTCTTCACCACCAGCTCTTGTCGCGTCTATTACCGACTCAACAATGTCTTGTGGAAGTTTTAATACCCAGGTAGCTGGGACAACATATTTGCCCGACGGAACCGGTGTTTCTTATACCTCCACTATTCCGCAATCTGATTTTGCTGCTGGATTGAACATTACCAATGCGAACCAAATTGTTTCTATTTGCGCCAATATGGAACACTCCTATTTGGGTGATCTTAATATAACTTTAACCTGTCCCAACGGTCAAAATATTATTTTAAAACAATATCCCGGAGGTGGAGGCACCTATCTTGGAGAACCTATCGATCAGGGTCCACATGGCGATCAGCAATTCCCTGGAATTGGTTATGATTACTGCTGGAGTATGAATCCGATCTATGGCACCATGGTTTCAGAAGCTAACTCTCATTACCAATCATATACCGATGCTGAGGGATATAATTATCCCAATGCAGCCTACCTTCCATCCGGAAGCTATTTGCCAATTCAGGACTTTACTGGCCTTGTAGGTTGTCCTGTAAACGGAGACTGGACAATAACAGTTACAGACAATTTGGGAATTGATAATGGATTCATTTTCTCCTGGCTAATTAATTTTGCTCCCTCCATTTATCCAAATCAATTCTGTAATGGTACAATTACAACAACTGCCAGTGGAGGTACAGCACCCTATGATTATTTCTGGTCGAATGGAGCCATAACCCCTAATCTAACAGACTTATGCGAAGGCTCATACTGTGTAACTATTACAGATGCAGTGGGTTGTACTGCTACCGACTGTTCAAATATCATTGATGTAGATCTTATAATTACATCTATGGCAAAAACAGATGCTTCGTGTAACGGCATATGTAATGGAACCGCTACAGTCAATTACTCCATAAACGGAGGAATTCCGGTAATTTATGAATGGTCTACAGGTGCTACGACACAAACAATCAACAATCTATGCGCTGGCTGGTACTACGTAACTGTTTCGGAAGCCGACGGGTGTTTCGATACTGACTCCATAGAAATTACAAATGCTTATAATCTGACATCCATATTTACTGAAACAACTCCTATTCTTTGTAACGGAGATTGTACCGGAGCCGGTTATTTTGGAAATTTCGGAGGCACAAGCCCCTATACTTTCAGCTGGTCGCCCAATATTACAGATATTGATTCTATTGTATCCGGATTATGTGCCGGTAAATATTTTATTACAATTACAGATAACCCTGGCTGTATTAAAGTAGACTCTGTTACTTTTGTTCAGCCTACGTTGATTCAAATTGATCCACCTCTATCAACAGATATTACCTGTATTGGCAATAACGACGGAACAATAACGATTACTGCATCTGGTGGAACCGGGACACTTACCTATACCACAGGCGCTTTATCCAATACTACCGGATTATTTACTGGCCTTTCAGCCAACACTTACATTGTAACAGTAACGGATGATAATAATTGTACTGCTGTAACCGCCCCAATTACGATCAGCGACCCTACACCAATTATAGTTACCGACACTACCATTGTAAACGTCGTTCCTTGTGCTGGGGACAATTCGGGTTCAATTACCATTGTTGTGTCCGGAGGAAATTTACCTTATCTATTTGACATTGGGTCTGGTAATCAGGCCCTGCCAAGTTTCAATGGACTTTTAGCCGGAACCTATGATATTACTATTACAGACGCCTCGGGCTGTACAATAACAACTGGACCTCTAATAGTAACAGAACCAACCGCACTGACTTCTGTCTTTACCGAACAAGTAATGGTTACCTGTGGAGGCGGTTGTAATGGGATTCTTACAATAACTCCTGCCGGAGGTGTTCAACCTTACACTTACAACTGGTCACCCAATACAATGGATACAGATTCTACCGTATCTTCCTTATGTGCTGCCATGTACTTTGTGACAATTACAGATGCGTTAGGGTGTACCACAATTAATAATGCTGAAATTGCCGATGTAAATGCTTTTGACGTTGATACAATTCGTATAGATAGCATAACTTGCTTTGGCGTTTGTAATGGAGAAATTGAAGTTCTTGCCACGGGAACGAATCCTCCTTTTGATTATTTATGGTCCGACAACCAAACAGGTCCTATAGCCACAGGACTATGCGTTGGAAATATTTCACTTACAATAACTGACAATAATCTTTGTCAACGATTCTTAACTTTTAATCTTACAGAACCTTCAGGTATAACTCTGGATACTGATACAATAAATAACACCTGCTTTAATTCCTGTGATGGAAGCGCCATAGTTATTGCAAATGGTGGCACATTACCCTATACATTTATTTGGGACGATCCTGCCGGCCAGACTAACGACATAGCAACAAATTTATGCGCAGGGGATTATACAGTAACTGTAACCGACCAAAATGGATGTTCATCGGTATCTTTACCTATCAATATATCTGAGCCTACCCAAATAACATCAGTGATTACTGAAGACAGCCCTATTTCCTGCAACGGTATTTGTGACGGGGCTATTACTATAGCTCCAGCTGGCGGAACCGGAACATATACATACATATGGTCGCCCAATGTAGCCGACATCACAGCATCCATTACAGGACTTTGCGCAGTCACTTACGATGTAACCGTAACTGACACCAATCTTTGCACCCATACAAACACCTATACAATATCAGAACCAAGTGTACTGACAGCAACAATGACAGACTCAACGGCTGTTTCCTGTGGTGGAATATGTACAGGTACTGCAACAGTTACAGCTGCAGGTGGAACACCCGGCTATGATTATCTGTGGGATAACCAGACAGGAAATCAGACTACACCTGTTGCCACAGCACTTTGTCAAGGGATTTTCTTTGTGACTATAACTGACCAGCATGGTTGTACCGCGTTTGATCAGGTAACCATCGTGGATACCTCAAATTTAGCATTGGATACTGTTTCTGTTTCCCCGCCTTCCTGCTTTGGCCAATGCGATGGAGCTGCCGAAGTATTGGCTACCGGAGGTTATCCTCCATATACCTACACCTGGAGCAATCCTCCGGGCGGAGTCAACCCTGTTGTCAATGGTTTATGTGAAGGAACTTTCTTTGTTACAGTAACAGATGATAGTCTTTGTGCCAGGACATTGCAATTAGACATTATTGCCCCTCAGGCTCTCACAGCCACTTTCGATTCACTCAATCCACTATGTACAGGCAATTGTAACGGATGGATTTCTGTAGATGTCACAGGAGGTACAGCTCCTTATACTTATCTTTGGGATGATCCTGCAGCGCAAACAACGGATTCGATAACAGGCTTATGTGCCGGCATGTATCATGTTACGATAACCGATCTAAACAGTTGTGCTATGATCGATTCGGTAGAATTAACCGGACCAGTGGCATTAACGACTTCTATTGCACAAAACTCACCCGTTATTTGCTATAACGAATGCAATGGAGCCATCGCAGCAGTTCCTGCAGGAGGAACACCACTTTACACTTACCTCTGGACAGGAGGTCTTACCGATTCTCTTATCACCGGAATTTGTGCAGGCACTTATGATTTAACAATAACTGATGCCAATGGCTGTACGATTACTGACAATTTCACATTAACAAATCCCGACACACTGGAGATTTTGTTTACTAATATTATTCAAATACCTTGTGGACTAGGAAACTGTACCGGCGAAGCCACGGTTACACCAACAGGAGGAATTGGTCCTTATACCTATTTATGGGATGCCAATGCCGGTAGTTCTATCAACCCGACAGTAACCAGTCTTTGCGGAGGCATTTACTTTGTCACTGTTACCGATGCCAACTTATGTAGTCAAATTGGTATGGTAGAGATTACCGACACATCCGATCTGGCTCTTAATATCATGTCGGTCTCCCATATTTCCTGCGGCGGTTCATGCGATGGAGAAGCCACCGTAGATGCAACTGGTGGATATCCCCCTTATACTTATACCTGGAGCACAGTGCCCATTCAGACTGGACCTATTGCAACAGGGTTGTGTCAGGGGACATACTTTGTAACGGTTACAGATGACAGTTTATGTGCTCGCTTTGAAATGATAGAGATAACTGATGCCGCTGTTCTCACGGCAACAACTGTTGTCACTCCCATCACCTGTTCTGGTCGCTGCGATGCAGAAATTGCCATAGTTCCATCCGGAGGGACGCTTCCCATTGTATCCTATGAATGGAGTATTGTCGGATTAACCGATTCGATAGCCACTTTACTTTGCCCCGACTGGTATTACTTCACTATTACCGATTCTCATAACTGTACTTTTGTTGATAGTGTTGAAGTAGTTGATCCGGGGAATTTTATCATTGATATTGATATACTGAGTCCCATTGTCTGCGCCGGAGAATGTAGCGGTAGTCTCGAAGCAAACCCTCAAACAGGTATTCCTCCTATACAATATTTATGGGACAATAACTCTACAGATTCATTATTAACTAATCTTTGTGCAGGTGATTATATTGTAACAGTTACTGATGCTTCAGGGTGCAGTGCCTCCGCGTCGTATACCCTTATACAACCTGACACTTTAGAAGTAACCCTCACAAACATGGTGAATGTTGCCTGCGGAGGTGACTGTTCTGGAAGTCTCACTATTACTGCAAATGGAGGTGTTATTCCCTACGATTATTTATGGGATATTAATACAGGTAGTGCAACGACTCCAGTTGTTACATTGCTATGTGCCAACCTATACTTTGTAACAGTGACCGATGACAATGGTTGTTCTGTTGTCTTCAACACAGAGCTGACTGACACTTCGCATCTCGAGTTATTGGCTCTGGATTCTTCCATGGTAACATGCTATGGCATGTGCAATGGAGAAATTATGGTAGACGCTTCGGGCGGATATTTACCGTACAATTTTGTATGGAACACGACCCCAGCCGAGACGAATGATACTATAACAAATCTCTGTGCAGGACAATATATTGTAACTGTAACCGACGATAGTTTATGTTCGAGAGTCAGATTATTTGACATTACACAACCCGACTCGCTATATCTGACACTTATAGATTCACTCGGCTTAAATTGCTTCGGAGAATGCACCGGTATGTTATCTGTTACAGCCACCGGAGGAACCCCAAATTATAATTACCTCTGGTCAGGAACTGATATCACACCTCAAATTTCTAATCTCTGCGCCAATCTATATTCCGTAACATTAACAGATGCAAATGGTTGTACAGACACATTATCGAGACAAATTACAGAACCCCCACAAATAAACGCCAACCTTACTGTGACCAATTCACTTTGCAGTTCCGGAAGTGGAGATGGAGCCATACAATCAGCTGTTACTGGTGGGACTCTCCCTATTGATTTCCTCTGGTCGAATGACAGTACCACACAAAATATTACAAATCTGAATGCAGGCTGGTACTTCCTGACACTTACAGACGCCCAGTTATGTCAGGTTATTGATTCTGCAGAGGTTGTCCCAGGAATTATTGTCGATGCATTGGCATGGAAAGACACCATTATTTGCGGCCACGATTCCATACAAATCTTTGGTTTTGGCAGCACCATTTTTACTTGGACTCCCACCACTGGCATGAATAACCCATTGGTATTTAATCCATGGGTCAGCCCAGGTGTTACCACTACATACTTTTTCACTGCCTACGACAGTATTTGTTTCGACATTGATTCTGTTACCATTGGCGCATATGCTCCTTTAAATATTGATGCGGGGCCAGATGAAACAATTTTATACGATCATCCTACACAAATTACTGGAAGTGGAGGTACTACAGGGACAACTTTTGAATGGGTTCCTGCTACCGGACTAGAAAATCCGAATGCACTCACTACATCTTCCAATCCTGAATCAACAACCACCTATTATCTCATAGCAACAGATGAAAACGGTTGTATCGAAATGGATTCATTAATTATTACTGTTATTCCCAGAATTGTTGTGCCAACAGGCTTCACACCTAATGGAGATGGCATGAACGATGACTGGGAAATTGACATGATCCATCTTTATCCGAATTGCGAAATAGAAGTCTATAACCGTTGGGGGGAACAACTATTTTATTCGTTGGGCTATCCCGCATCCGAAAGATTCGATGGCACTTATAAAGGTAAGGATCTCCCCATTGGCACTTACTATTATATCATCAATCTCCACGATGAAATATTTACAGAACCCATTACCGGACCATTAACGATCATGAGATGATTATGAAAAGGGTACTATTGATATCGTTTATATGTTGTATCAGCAGAATAGTTTCTGCTCAACAGGTTCCGTTGTATACTCAATACATGCTGAACGACTTTGTTTTTAATCCTGCCATTACAGGAACTTCCGATTACTATCAGGCAAAATCTGACAACCGTTACCAATGGGTAGGTATTACTGATGCACCAAGGACTTATATCCTGAGTGTTTATGGGCCACATCGCACCAAGGACATGGGCTTCGGCGGTTATGTCTTTAATGATGTTACCGGACCTACTTCACGAACAGGTGCTTACGGAGCATATGCTTATAATGTACGATTAAAAGAAGATCTCCGCTTGTCTATGGGTTTATCTGTGGGACTATTGCAGTTCAAAATAGACGGCAGCAAAGTCATTTTGCATGATGAAGGCGATCCCTCTTTTGGTCATGAAATGTACATAGATTATGTCCCCGATGCAAATATGGGATTGTACCTCTATGCCAGTAACTACTATTTCGGATTTTCAGCATCACAACTCATTAACAACAAAATTGGATTTAACGAATTACAGTCTTTGGGTATTAATAAACTTAAAAGTCACTTTATGGTACATGGAGGCTATACATATGCTATAAATGATGATTTTGATCTCTCTCCCAGTTTGATGGTTAAATATGTGAGTCCTGCACCAGTTCAATTTGATCTGGGGTTAAAATGTGTTTATCAAAAAACTGTATGGGCTGGATTCAGTTACAGAACTAAAGATGCCTTTTCATTTCTCCTAGGATACAATCATGAAGAACAGTTATTTTTTGGGTATTCATATGATGTTACTTTTACGAATATCAAAAAATACAGCTCAGGTACTCATGAACTTTTAATCGGAGCCAGATTTAACAAAATTCGTCTTTCAAAATCCCGTTCAAAAATCTGATTTCATTCATGCGCCCTTTTATTCTCTACTTACTGTTTTTTATTGTTTTACTTTCCTGTGAACATAAATCTGAGTATCAAGGCAACCTGATTCCTAGAGACAGTTTTGTTGTAATAATGGCCGACATGCACATTGCAGATGCAATATACACACAGTATATCCTTAACGAGTCAAGGCCACCCTTTAATCAGGGAATACTTTATATGAAAGTTTTTCAAAAGCACAACACAGATCGAGAGAGTTTCGAAAAGACCTTTGATTATTACGCCCGAAATATTCCTGAATTTGATTTGGTATATGATGATGTTGTTGCTTTGCTGGAAGACAAAAACAGATCCTACGATAAAAAGGATAGTCTAGACATACAACCATGAGTGAGTACAGGAAATTATCGGCACATTTCATTTTTCCTGTACACTCCCCTCCTATTCAGAACGGAATCATCACCGTTGACCACGAAGGCAAGATTATTGACATTCAGGAATCCTCTCAAAAAGAAACATATAATGTGGAGTTTTACAATGGTATTATTGTACCGGGATTCGTCAATTGCCACTGTCATCTTGAGCTTTCACACCTAAGAAACATTCTTCATCCGGGAGGTGAAATCACAGGTTTTATAACCCAGATGAGAGAAAGAAGAAACGAAAAGGCCGAAAAGGCTGTTTCTGAGGCGACAATGTACGACCAATTAATGTTTAAGGAAGGAATAGTAGCTGTTGCAGATATTGTAAATTCAGACATCACAGCAAAATTAAAAAATGAAAGTCTTATACATTATATAAACTACATTGAAGTTTTCGGATTAAATGAAAGTGAAGCCGGCAATATTTTTAATCGTGCCCGGCAATTAAAAAAACTGTTTAAAAACTCACACATAAGTCCACATGCTTTATACTCCCTTTCTCCCGGACTTGCCAACTTGTTATCCCTACATAAAGAAGATACGGCCACTTTACATTACATGGAAGCCTCAGATGAAGCCGCTTATCTGAGAACTTTAACCGGCAATCTGAAGGCAAATTATCAGCAATATTTTCCAAACGAAAAACACCAGCCAGCCAGTCTCGACCAACTTTTTAATCCGACTACAAAGCTTCTGCTAATACATAATCTTTACATTTCAAAGAATGAAGAAGAATATATACAGCAACAATTTCCAGAAAGTTACCGTGTACTCTGCCCCGCTTCCAATCTGTACATCAGTAACCAATGTCCTTCGTATCAAATTTTTAAAGAAGATAGAATTTGTCTAGGCACAGACAGTCTGGCTTCGAACCAAAAATTAAGTATGTTACAGGAAATGTTGGAAATGCAAAATGCCCATCCCGAACTTTGTTTCGAAACCCTACTTTCGTGGGCATGTATCAATGGAGCTAACGCCCTTGACGTTTCAAAAGAGATGGGCAGCTTTGAACCGGGGAAAAAACCCGGCATAGTACTATTGGAGAACTTTGATTTTCAAACATTCCGAATCACCAAAAAAACAACCAGTAAAAGACTTGTTTGATGACGCCCAAGGACATCACCCAACATATTAAAAGGCTGGCAAAAGAAGTAGGTTTTGATGCGGTAGGAATTGCCAAGGCTGAACCATTAACTGATACTGATCTCCGTCTCAAACAATGGATAGAAAAAGACTATCATGGGGAAATGAATTTCTTTCTTCGAAATCACAATAAAAGAATAAATCCTGAACTCGTTTTACCGGGCTGCCGTTCGGTCGTAGTTCTACTGATCAACTACAGAAGTCCCCTAGTAAAAAGTTGGATTTCTGAATATGGACGAAGTAAGGATTACCATGTTGTTGTGAAAGAGCTGATTCGTGATTTGCTAAGCAGGCTAAAATCAACCTTTAAGATAGATATCCCAAACCATATTTTTTGTGATTCTTCTTCCCTAATGGAAAAAGTTTGGGCAACGAAAGCAGGACTGGGAATGCAGGGAAAACACACGTTATTGATTAATCCTGACTTGGGCACAAAGTTTTTTATAGGCGGGTTTCTTACTTCAATTGAAGCCGAACCAACGCTTAGTAACCCTTCAAATATGTGTGAAGACTGCCGTCTATGCATTGATAACTGTCCAACACAGGCACTGGCAGAACCCGGCATACTCGATGCACGCAAATGTATTTCATACCAAACGATAGAAAACAAGGGAAATATCCCCGAAGAAATAAAGAAAAGCATGACGGAATCCATTTTTGGCTGCGATATTTGTCAGAATGTATGCCCCTGGAATAACAGTCATAGCATGGCTTTTTCGAGATTTTTCGAGGCATTACCATATGCCAGTTGGGATATTGACCAATGGACCCATTTAACGAAAAAATCATTTGACAGTGATTGTAAAGGAAGCGCAATGTATAGAACGGGTTTCGAAAAGATTACTGCAACAGCTCAAATACTAAAAAAGATAAACTAGTATTGGCTTCTCATTTTGCAAAAAAGATTCATAGAACATATTATTAAAAAGCTTAACGTTTATATCATTTTTAAAGCTTCACTTAGCTTAAAATCGGCAGAATATTAATATATTTGACCATCAGACTGAGCCTTATTGCATGAATAATTTTTATAGAACGGGTCTTATATTATTTTTCATTTTACAGACTATATTTCTGTATGCTCAGTATAAAAGTTCAGGCATTCCATTTGTCAATAACTTCTCTCCACAAGAATATAAAGCGGGGAATCAAAATTGGGCGATAACACAGGATGCCCGAGGAATTATGTATTTTGGCAATACCGATGGGATCATGGAATTTGATGGCACTACTTGGAAAATCATTGATCCCATGCGAGCCCTTTGCTTTGCAAAAGACAGACAGGAAAGAATTTTTGTAGGGGGTCGCTTCAATTTTGGATATCTAACTCCCGATTCTGCCGGTAATATTATTTTTAAATCGCTGATAGACTTGCTACCTGAACAATATAAAAATGTAGACCATATCTGGACGATTGCCTGCGTTGGTTCAGCTGTATATTTCATAAGTACCGACGAAAAGATATACGTGTATGAATCAGGGAAAATTAAGACCCTGTCAATCAAAGGTTATATGGGGGCCATTTCTAGTTATAACAATCAGATTTTCATTGAACATACAGACGGCCTCTGCATTCTGAAAAACGATCATTTGGAAAAAGTTAAAGGAGGAGAACTGGTAAGTAGGGTCAATATCCGCAATATGTTTGATTTTGGAGAGGATACGCTGCTCATTGTCACACGTAGCAATGGTTTGTTTATATATCATCAGCAAGAAGTCACAGCTTGGAAAACGGCCGTCTCTCCATACATTGAAGATTATCAAGTGTATCTGGCGACTCAACTTCCGAATGGGTTTATTGGATTTGGCACTGTAAAGAGCGGTGTTATCATTATGAACAAACAGGGAGAACCTACGCAGCATATTAACCGATACGGCGGCATGATTAACGATGATCATTGCGGCATTTTCTGCGACAGGCAGGGAAATATCTGGAGTGGTCTTGAATATGGAATATCCTATTTGCATGTCAACTCCCGCTGGTCGGTATACAACGAACTAGCCGGATTGCCTACTGCCACCTATTATTCTGTCGCCTTACACAACGATAAAATCTATGCGGGTAATGCCCAGGGATTATATAGTAAATCATGGAAAATTAAAGATAATCCTTTACAAGCCGACTGGAAATTTTGTAATCAGCCTGGCATAGATGCAAGAAAAGTGTGGGACATTATTTCTATAGATAATGATCTTATCTTCAGTAGTAGTAATGTTGGCACCTACTGTCTTTCCGATGGAAATTTATATAAAGCGGCAGACTACACTGCCCCATTTACTTTTTCAGGGATGTCAAATAAACGAAAAATTATTGCAGGTGGCGAACATACTGGAATTTTTCTTTATCAAAAAAACAACAAAAACCGATGGGAAATTATTTCTAGCTATAAGGATATTGGTTACCTCGGTTATTTTAAAGAAGATAGCCAAGGGCATATCTGGACTTGCGAAGACTTCGCTATGATTCATGAGTTTGAGCTAAAAGGCGACTCATTGGTTTTGCTAAACTCTTATGATTCGACTCAGGGATTACCTTCGGACGAAAATTATTCGCTGATTAAACTTTACGACAGAATACTGGTAGGGACAAAAAAGGGAAGCTATTTTTTCGATAAAAAAACAAACAAATTTCAACCTTGTGATGAAGTCAATGCGGCCATGGGGCCCGATGTACACATCACGTCTATTTTAACCGACAACAATGGAAAACCTTGGTTCTGGGGCTTTTTAAATGAGAGTGAACTTACGGGGTATTTTGAAAAAAAACCGGGAGAAAAACTCACCTGCAGATTAATTATTGAACCATTAAAAAAAATAAAAGCATTTACTAATAGTACCTTCCTTCCTATTGACGATCATAACATGCTCATTGGTTCCAGTAACTGTTTGGTGCATTTGGATCCCACCAGTACAATCATGAAACCTTTTTTTAATGCTTTAATTAGAACTGTTACACTAACAAACGGAAGCGACTCGGCTATTTTTAACGGTACATTTCTCGATCAGGAAGGAAAGATGTTGCTTGAACAGGATAACGACCACACCATTGAAATACCCTACATTTCTAATTCCCTGAGAATTAATTACTCTTCTAATTATTACGAAGATTATAATCAAAACACCTATTCATACAAGATGGAGGGCTTCGACTCCGACTGGTCGACCTGGACGAAAAAAACGGAGAAAGAATATACAAACCTGCCCGAAGGAAATTATGAATTTCTTGTTAAAACCAGAAATTTTTACGGAAACGAAACTCTTCCTGCATCTTTTTCTTTTACTATTACTCCCCCTTGGTACAGAACATATCTTGCTTATTTCAGTTACTTTATTTTTTTGGCATTGTTTATTTATTTAATTGTAAAACTCAGTATTCGAAAAGTTGAAAAAGAGAAAATTAAGCTTGAAAAAATCGTACAACAGCGCACCGAAGAAGTTGTAAGGCAGAAGGATGAAATTGTTTTGAAAAACAGTGAGCTGGAGCAACAAAGAGAAGAAATATTAAGTCAGAATGAAGTCCTGAGTCAGCAAAACGAAGAAATTTCTTCACAGCGGGATGAGATTGAAGCACAGAGAGACATTGTTGTCAGTCAAAAAAACCAAATTGAGCGCATACATAAAGGGGTTACAGATAGTATCAATTATGCCAAGAAAATTCAGGAAGCATTACTTCCTGTAAGCGACGCCTCCAGATCGATACTCGGAGAACATTTTATACTATACAAACCGAAAGACATCGTATCAGGCGATTTTTACTGGATATCCCAAATCAACGAAATGCTTATTGTTGCAGTAGCTGATTGTACAGGTCATGGTGTTCCGGGGGCCTTTATGTCGATGCTGGGCATTACTTTCCTGAATGAAATAATACGAAAGCAAGAAGTAACTCAAGCAAATCAGGTATTGAATCAGCTTCGAAGTGAAATTATTAATGCATTACAACAAAAAGGCATACACGGCGAGCAAAAAGACGGCATGGATATTTCATTACTTGTTATCAACACAAATACTCATGAGTGCCAATGGGCAGGAGCGAATAACCCACTATACATTATTAAAAATACGGCTGTTAGCTCTTGGCAATTGGCAGCCTGCCTACCGGTAGGCAAAGCTGGCCAAAATACCCCAAAGCAATTTCCAGATAGATCTCAGGAAGCCAAGAGCCAAGAGCCAATAGCCAACAGCCATTTAATTGAGGTAAAAGGTGATAGCATGCCGGTTTCTATTCATCCAGTAATGAAAGACTTTACAAATCACGAATTTATGCTTGAAGAGGGCGATATACTATATCTCATGAGTGATGGTTATGCCGATCAGTTTGGCGGAGTAAATCATAAAAAGTTTTTCTCTAAACGACTCAAGGAATTACTTGTTTCCATTTCTGAGAAACCCATGAAAGAACAAAAAGAAATACTTGAAGCCACTTTTGAAAATTGGAAGATAGACCAGGATCAGATAGATGATGTGACCATTATAGGGTTAAGGTATAATAATATTATTTAATAAATATTTTGTACTTTTGGTTTGTTCTATTTAACCTGTTGATATATGAAATACATATTAATCTTTATTATCTTTTTTTTAAGCCTAACTAAAAGCAATGCGCAGGTTTTAGACTGGGTATATAGTCTTGGCAACGCTAAAGATGACACTGGTTTTAATTGCATGAAGATGGATTCATCTGGCAATCAATATTTAGCTGGAATATTTGAAGGGATATTTGACTTTGACCCAGGTGTAAATGAATATTTTTTAGAAGCAGCCTATAATTCATATAGTTTATATGTCCTAAAATTAGATTCTGAAGGGAATTTTTTGTGGGTAAAAAAAATAGATAAAGTTTCTATAGTTTCTATGGACGTTGATAAGAGTGGAAATATTATTTTAATTGGAGGCTATAGTCAAACTGTTGATTTTGATCCCGGGCCAAATGTTTACAATATGACAAGTGTTAACAATAAATATATTTTAAAGCTTGATAATAATGGGAATTTTTTATGGGGACTACAAGGTCAAGATCTTAAAATGGAACAATGCAAGTTTGATAATAATGGAAACATTTATATATCTGGCGGTTTTGCCTTTTCTGTTATTCATGATGCTGATCCTGGTTCAGATACATTTATTTTATCTGATGACTTAGGTGAAAATTTTTATATCTCGAAACTAGATTTAAATGGCAATTTTATCAATGCAATTTGTTTTGGCCGATGTAATCAGGTTGACGAGGACGAAGATATGAATTCCTTTATTATTGATGATAATGGCAATATTTATATTACTGGTTCTTTTGATGAAACTGTTGATTTTGACCCTGGACCAAACACTTACAACCTTTCTAACCCAGCTGGGTCATATGAGACTGGAGGTGATCAAGGAGATATCTTTATCGCAAAATATAATGAAAATATGGAATTAATATGGGCGAAAAGAGTTGGCGGAAATAATTACGATGAGGGTGTAGATATTAAAATAAATAAAAGTGGGAAATTATACATTTTAGTAAATGCTCTTGGAAGTGTTGATTTTAATCCTGGTACTGGAACTTTTAATATAATAAATTGTTCTTTAGGATATATTTTAGTTTTGGATAATGACGGAAATTTTGTAAAAGTGAAAAAAACCGCAG
>PHDH01000078.1 GCA_002840935.1 Bacteroidetes bacterium HGW-Bacteroidetes-21
CTGAAATCTTTTTTTCAACCAGTGTAGTGTTTACGGCCTTATCCTTAGGATAAACATCGTTGTTTAAATATTCTTTGTAGCTTGAAATTGCTTCATCGAATTTTAAGTTGTGTTGATAAGCCTGGGCAATTCCGTAGTTTATTTTAGGATCAATTTTTGGGTTGAGACTTTTAGCTTTCAGAAAATAGTCTAGAGAAGCCGCCTTGTTACAAGAATTAAGATAACAAACTCCAATTTTGAAATTTAACATGGCATTGTTGGGGTTGAATTCATTCGCTTTGAGATAACTTTCCAGTGCTTTCATATAGCTTATCCTACTGCTTTTTGTAAAAGCAGCGTCCCCATTTCTAACATTTTTCATTGCTTCGTTTAGTCCTTGACTGTCACTGAAATTCTTTTTATTGAACTCCACATTTTGTGCAGATAAACTTATAACAAGTAAAACGAAGAATATTATTAAAAGAATTTTTTTCTTATCCATATATCAGACTTATAGGTTCATGCTAAATTATACCCTAATGTTATTTTTATTCAGGGGGGATGTTGAAAGTTATTAACGTTGAACTGTTTATAATAAGGAACACTTAGTTAGAGTGTTATGTGAATATGCGCTGGTGATTACGGCTTTTTTATTCTTGTTGTATGGAACAAAGTCCTTTTTATGGGTACTCTAAAATGGAATGAATAATTTGATAATGCGTAATAATTGGGTTTGTAATGAAAAGAATTCCTGCGTTTATTTAAAAAAGTAAGAATTCCTGAGAAGCGTGAACAAATATTTCATATATTCGTATTAAAGAAAAAAAGATTGATTTGAAAAAGATTGCTTTAATTTATATAATGAGTCTGTTTGCTTTTACTTTGATGCATGCACAGACTGATAGTCCTAAAAAATTACGAAAGGTGGCGTTGGAATTCTTTAATAATGAGGAATATCAAAAAGCACTTCCGGTATTATTGAAAATGGATAGCATTGGTCCAGATGATTTTGAAATCAAGTATTATATTGGGGCTTGTTATTTGAATAGTAATTATGAGCAAGTAAAAGGAATTCCATATTTAGAATATGCATTAAAAAATGGAGAAGCATCGCTACCTAAAGCTGTTTTTCTTGATCTCGGGCGATTATATCATTTAAATTATCAGTTCGACGAAGCTGTTCATTTATTTGAGCGTTACATAAAGTTGGCTGAGAAGTCAGATTATGATGAGATCTTTGCCCGACGGATGATACAAGTTTGCAAAAATGCAAAAACAATTATTTCAGATTCGATTTCTGTTGATATTATGAATCTTGGCATGCCAGTAAATACTTCTGAAAGCGAGGTCTTGCCTCTTATTTCTGCCGACGAACACATCTTGTTTTTTGCCCGTCATTTATACAAACGATATCAAGGCTTAGTGATAGATACTGTTATCAAAATAATGTGTGCTGAATCTGTTAATGGCAAGTGGAGTATTCCGAAAGAAGTTATGGTCCCAGAGTCGTTTAAGGAAGTAAATCTTTCGTTGGCAGGAATCTCTCCTGACGGTCAAACGTTATTTCTTTCTGTAAGTAAAAAAGGTAATGCAGATCTTTATTATTGTCGAATATTAGATAATGTACTAACAGATATTAAACAGTTTTCGTCCGAAATAAATTCCGAATTCGACGAACATTCTTGTAGTATGACACCAGATGGTCAAATACTTTATTTTAGCAGTAACCGTCCGGGCGGTTATGGTGGATATGATATTTATCGATCAATTCTGGATGAAAATGGTCAATGGCAGAAGCCAGAAAATTTAGGTCTGCAATTAAATACTGATTTTAATGAGGACTGTCCTTTTATTCATCCAGATAAAAAAACATTGTTTTTTTCGTCTGAAGGTCATATGACTCTTGGGGGGTTTGATATTTTTCAGACAGTATGTTTGGATGAGCAAAACAATTGGTCGATTCCTAAAAACGCAGGATTCCCTATTAATACAACATATAATGATCTGTTCTTTTCATTATCTGCAGATGGCAATAATGCGTATTTTTCTTCTGCTAAGGGAAATATCTATGGAAATCATGATATTTTTAAGGTTACACTACACGAAAGTATTCCTTTGACTCTTGTAAAAGGTTCAATTACAGGAGGAACTCCCTCGAAACCAGTAAAATCACGCATTCGTGTTGTTGATAGGGCTACAGGGCAGAAGTTAAAATATATCTATAATCCTAACCCAAAAACGGGCAAATATCTTATGATCTTTCCACCTAATAAAGATTACGATATGATTATTGAGGCCGAAGGATATTATCCTTATCTTATTAATATTTCTGTTCCGGATCAGACCTATTTTTACGAGTTATTTCAGGAAATTCATTTAGATAAAGTGATGATTAGTAATAATAAGGAACTGGGACAAGAAATTACTGTAAAAAATGTGTTTTATGATTTGCAGAAAAAGGAGACTGGGGTCTATCAGCTAGTAGATACTGCTGCTGATAAAAGATACGAGAAGCTCTTGGGGATAGTAGAAAATATTATTGAAACATCTGATAGTCTGGGGCAGAATAAGCTAGATGAATTTAGTGAAGATTATCTTAATCAAAACAAGAATCATAGTAAAAATTTGGATAATCTTCTGAATATGATTGAGAATGCTATCGAAACAACCGATTCTTCTATGTTGATGATATTGGATCAAACTGCTTTATATCACGAAAAATCTAAGAAAGTTTATTTCTATGATGCAGAAACAAGAAAACCCGAAATGTCTTACATTTTAATTGATGGAGACACCTTATATACTTTACCTTCACTAAATACAAAAAAGGATGTAAGTGAGGTCGTGTTGACAGATTCAGAAAAAAATAATAAGGAAAAGGTCGTTAAACAGAATGGCAAGTTAGATATGCCAAAAAAACTTGTGTACGAATATACCGTATATTTCGATCCCATGAAATCAGATTTGTCGCCCGAACATTATGTCAAATTAGGTGATTTTATTCAGTTGATGGCAGATAATTCTTCTCTGATAATCGAAATATATGGTTTTACAGATACGCGTGGTGAAGAAAAGGAGAATCTCGATTTATCCAAAGACAGGGCGTTAAGTATTCTGAAATTCTTTTTGGATAATTTTGTCCAGACGCAAAGAATGACTATCACTGGTTTTGGAGAATCAAAATCTGCTGTTGAAAAGAATGATGAGGAGTTGAGAAATAATCGCAGAGCAGAAGTTAAGTTATACGAACTATCAGAATCAAATTGAAACTCCTTATTCTACATATTTTTTTAGCCGTTTTTATCGGTATCGCTGGATTGTCAGATCTTTTAGCGCAACCATATACAGAGTATGAGTTGAAATCGGCTTATCTTTTCAATTTTGGCAAATTTGTTACTTGGCCAGAGGAGAGTTTTGTGAAAACCGATAATTGTTTTGTAATCGGAATATATGGTAAAAATCCTTTTGGTGATATCCTGAAAGAGACTGTTAAGAATAAAACCATTCAGAATAGAATAGTAAAAGTTGTTTTTTTTGAAAATGAGGAGCAAGTTAAAAATTGTCAGATACTGTTTCTCTCTGAAGTTAATCCTGCCGATGCCAAAAAAATATTTGCCTTGTTAAATGGGTCTTCTGTATTAACAGTGGGAGATCAAATTGAAGATTTTTGCCAGAATGGAGGTGTGATCAATTTTACGCCTCAAAATTATAGATTTCGTTTTGAAATTAACAATGTTATAGCGATTAAAGAGAGGATAGTAATTAGTTCAAAATTATTGGCACTTGCCAAAATAATTACAGAGGATGAAATTAGGTTTTAAAAACATATCCATCCGATATAAACTGATCGTAGTTATTATTATGGTAACTACTTTTGCACTAGTTATTACAACAGGGGTTACAATTTATTTTCAACGACGATTATATTTAGAGAAAACTGAAAAAAACCTGCTTATTGAGTCACATATCATTGCGCAAAGCAATACTGCTGCACTTGCATTTAATGACACCTTGGAGTCTGCAGGAATATTAAATACATTAAAGAATGACAGCCTTATTCAAGCTTCTGTTGTTTTTAATGCGGCTGCAAAAAGCTTTGCTTCATATACCCGGGGACAAGGTTGGTCTCCGGTTGATACGGAGTTTATTTTTAGTTTGACTCCGGAAATTGTTGTTAATAAGGATAATGTGATGCATTTGCTTGTGAGAATTAGAGACGAAGAGGATGTTGATGTAATTATTGGGTCGCTATATATGCAAAGAAGTCTTGTTGACTTTGATAGTTTTACGGATAGATTTCTCGGGCTTATGTTGGTCATACTTTTAGTAGTACTTATTTTTTCAGTTATACTGGCAGGTTTTTTACAGAAAATAATATCAAAACCTATTGTAAGAATTTCTGAACTTACACATAGAATTACAAAAACTAAGAATTATAAATTAGAAATTGAATATGATTCAGATGATGAGTCTGGAATGCTGGCTCGCGGTTTTAATGAAATGCTTAAAACCATTGATAATCAAAACGAACTGCTGGTGGAGGCTCGCGAAGAGGCACTTAGTAATGCCAGAGTAAAAGAAGAATTTATGGCTAATTTGAGTCATGAAATCAGAACTCCATTAAATGTAATAGTCGGATTATCAAACATCTTAAATGATACGAATGTAAGTGATGAGCAAAAGAAATATCTTAAAACAATTAAATCTGCATCTGATAATGTGCTGATGATTGTTAACGATATTCTTGATTATTCGAAACTAAATGCCAACAAAGTAGATTTTGAAAAAATTGAATTTGATATTAAGGATGTTACTGAAGAGGTAATTCATGCTCTTAAATTGACAGCTGATGAGAAAAAGCTTGAGTTAAAATGCTTTGTTAAGGACCTTGTGCCCCAAATGGTTGTGGGAGATAGAGTGAGATTGTATCAAATAATTATAAATCTTGTTAGTAATGCTATAAAATTCACAAAGTCAGGATATGTTCATGTATTTGTTGAACTGGAAAAGGAATCAGATTGTATTTATCAGCTTTTGTTTTCTGTTAAAGATACCGGTATAGGAATTCCCGAAGATAAGCAAGCGATTGTTTTCGAAAGTTTCAGACAGGCATCCAATGAAACGACCAGAAAATATGGAGGTACTGGATTGGGCCTTGCTATTTCCAAACAATTGGTCGAATTGCAAGGAGGAAGACTATGGCTGGAAAGTAGGTTAGGGTATGGAACAACTTTCTTTTTTAATATTCTGTTTTCAAAATTACCTCAGAATAAAAAAGAGGGAACTAAAGCTGCCCCCTGTGATAATTTTGAAGTTTTATCCTTAGCTAAAATTCTTGTTATTGAAGACAACCCCATGAATCTCATGGTAGTCATCGCTTTGCTTAAAAAAGTTGGCGTAGTTTATATTCATTCAGCCGAAAATGGTGCAAAAGCGAGGGACTTACTGAAGTTGAACACGTATCATGTTGTGCTTATGGATATGAATCTGCCCGATTGTACCGGCTTTGATTTATCCAAATTTATTCGCGAAGAACTTAAAGGCATTAAATCTAATACTCCTATTATTGCACTTACTGGAGCTGTTAGTTCAGATCAAAAGGAGAAATATATTCAGGCAGGCATGAATGATTTTATTCCCAAACCATTCGATCCCAAAGATATGTATTGTAAAATTCTTAAATATATACCCCAAAAACAATAAAATATGGAATTAAAACCAGATTTGACATATTTAAAGGAAATGTCGTCAGGAGATAAAAATCTGATGATTGAGGTGCTTGATATATACCTTGAACAGGTCCCAGAGTTTATTGGAGATTTTCGTGAAGCTTTACATGCTCACGATTATATCAAGGTGTCGTCTATAGCGCATAAAGCAAAAACTTCTGTAGCTATCGCAGGCTTCAATGAATTATCGTTGGTCTTCAAAAAAATAGAACTGATATCGAAGGATAATGATGCGCATAACGAGGTCGATATTTTAATGACTGAGGTTTTTAATATACTTTTACAAACTGAAAAAATTATACAAAAAGTTAAGGAGACGTTATGAATATCGTACCTGTGAATGAGTTTGTTGGTTGGGCTGGAAGTATTATGCTAAGTGTTTGTGCTGTTCCTCAGGTTTATCGAACCTGGCGAACAAAAAAAGCTGGGGATTTATCTTGGGGTTTTCTTATTCTTTGGTTTTTTGGCGAGATTTTTACTTTTGCTTATATCCTAGTTGGAGATTTTTTAAGTCAGGTTTTTCATTTGCCACTGTATCTCAATTATTTATTAAATACCTTGTTGGTCGTTTATTTAATCTATGCGAAAAAAAATTATTGAAACATATTTCGGATTGAAAAATGTATTATTTTAGTACTTTAAATTATAAACCATAATACTATGAAAACAAAGTTATTGTTCTTATTTTTAACCGTTTTTGCGGTTTCAACTGTCTTTGCTCAACGCATGACATCTTTTACCTGGGAATCATACAAGATGAAGTTTGATATTCCAACTACTTTTGAAGTTAAAGATAATACTGGAGAGAAGTTTATGGCTTCAAATGCTGATATTAATCTGACTATTTATCCCCGTAAAGGAGAGAATCTCGATGCCGATGGAATGATATCTGCTTTAGATGGTTGGGCAAAAGATAGTCAGTTAGGAAATCTTACCGAAATGGAAGTTATTTCTAGTCAACTTAATGGCTATTGGGGCGTATTTCAGGAAGGCACAAAAAATGGTTGGCCTGTTTTTCTTATGTTAATTGTAGATCCCGATTATCCTAACATTAGTTTTTATGTCTGGGTTTCCTATGCAACAGGGACAGAAGATACCGCTTTGAAAATTTTAAAAAGTTTTACGCCGATATAAGATATGTTGCATATTTTCAGTATTTAAGCCGCATATTTTAAATGCGGCTTTTTTTGTATCTTTATCACTTCAAAATTTTATCGAATGGGAAAAGCCGATTTTATGAGAGAAGCCATCCGGTTGTCGACAGAAAATGTTAGAAATGGTGGTGGTCCTTTTGGTGCGGTAATTGTTAAAAACGGAAAAATTGTGGCAACGGGTGTTAACCGAGTGACCAGTCATAACGATCCTACTGCACATGCCGAAGTCAATGCTATACGTGAAGCTTGTAAGGTCTTAGGCAAGTTCGATTTGTCGGACTGTGAGATTTATTCCTCTTGCGAACCCTGCCCCATGTGCCTTGGTGCTGTTTATTGGGCACGTCTTTCACGTTTGTACTTCGCCAACGACAAGAAAGATGCTAAGGATATTGGTTTTGATGATTCATTCATTTACGAAGAGATAGAACTTGATTACAGTCAACGTAAAATTCCCACCGAACAGTATATGCGTGAAGAGGCAATGACTGCCTTTAGATTGTGGAGCGAAAATCCAGATAAAATCGAATATTAATGTCTTCGTCAAGGCTGACTTCAGCTTTTTTTCAGCAAGATGTTCTTGATGTTGCCCCTGCTTTACTGGGGCAGAATCTCGTTATACTTAGCAACGGTCTTAAATTAACCTATCTGATAACCGAAACTGAAGCATACAGAGGAGAAGACGATTTGGCATGTCATGCCTCCAAAGGTAAAACAGAAAGAAATCATATTATGTATGCCTTGGGTGGCTATGTCTATGTTTACTTAGTTTATGGTATGTACTGGATGCTCAATTTTGTAACCGGAAATGAAAACGATCCACAGGCTGTACTTATCAGAGGTATTGAAGGGTTTAATGGGCCCGGAAAACTTACTAAGCAACTTGACATAAATAAAACGTTTTATGGCGAAGACCTTGCTGTTTCTGAAAGAATTTGGGTAGAAGCATCTGGAAAATCCGAAAGATTTATAACCGCTCCCCGCGTGGGTATTGATTATGCGGGCGATTACTGGAAGAATGTTAAATGGCGCTTTATCAGAACTGATTAGATGAAAAAGGCAGTAATAGTTTTTGTTTTTCTGATTTTTAGTTTCAAACTATTTTCACAAGCTGGAAACATCTCATTGTATAATGAGTATTACAATGATTATCTCCGATATTTGGATACAACAGGGAAAGTGCATACTGCAATTAGACCGCTGATTTTTGATGAGCAACTCATGAAAATGGCCGAGCAATTACCCTTATTTTCTACTTTTAGTGAAAAGGACAAACGATGGAAAGTTGTAAATAATTCTCGTCTGACATGGGAGACTAATCCAATTATTACTGCCGGTGTTAATCTTTCTGACGAAAATTTTGGAAATAGAACAACAGTCGGAATTGGTCTTGGACAAAAGGTTACTGTAGTAAAAAATATTTCCCTTTTTGCTGATTTTCAGATGGTAAACGGTGGGTTTGACAGTCTTCATACGGCTTTCATGGATAGTTCGAGGATAGTGCCTGGAATGGGATCTTTTTTCTCAGCATCAGGTTCTCGGAGAGCATTTCTGAAAAGCAGAGGCGGTATTTCATGGAAAACAGCTTCGTGGTTTCATCTATTTGCCGGTTATGATAAAGTTTTTTTGGGAGACGGTTACAGATCTCTCTTTTTATCTGATAATTCGATTCCATTTTGGCAGGTTCGAGCCACTGTTGTTACCCGACATATTTCCTATATCATGTTGTATTCTTTTTTAAATGATGATGATAGTGATATCCCGGGAATTTCTTATCGCTCAAAGTTTGCTTCAACTCACTATCTGAACTGGAATATAGGAAAACGATTGCAGCTCAATGTTTTCGAATCGGTTGTATGGAGAGGAGAAGACAGTCTTTCTAAAAGAGGATTTGATGTGAATTATATAAGTCCAATTGTGTTTTTCCGTCCGGTGGAGTTTAATTTGGGTTCGCCCGATAATATGTTACTCGGAATGGGAGGAAGATTTCGGCTTTTTAAACATTTGCATTTATATGGTCAATTAGTTCTTGATGAATTTAAGTTGTCCGAAGTAAAAGCGCAAACGGGTTGGTGGGCTAATAAATTTGGAATGCAGGCTGGGTTAAGAGCTATTTTTACAATGAAGGAAAATCGTGTATTGCTAATACAGGCAGAAGCAAATGGTGTCCGACCTTTTACATTTACTCACTGGAATTCTTTGGAGAATTATGGAAATAATTTGCAGCCTCTTGCACATCCTCTGGGTGCCAATTTCTTTGAATGGATTACAACGGGCAAATATCTGGTAAAAAGAATGACCTACGAAGTGAACATAAAATATGCCGAGTGGGGGACTGATTCAGCTGGAGTTAATATGGGACACAATATTTATCAGTCGTACAGAGATTCCCGAAAAGATTACGGAAATACATGGCTTCAGGGTGAAAAGCACAGCCGGTTGATGGCCGAAGCAAAAGTTTCCAGAATAATGAATCTTCAGTGGAACATGAAAATTGAACTGGGACTGAGGTATAATTGCTACACTTGTCCGGGTTTGAAAGTGAATGAAGTATTAGTTACAGGAGGTATTGTTACTTGTTTTTAATTCTATTGATTGTCTGAGGCATACCAATCAGCCCAGGCAGTAGCTGTTTCGTATAAGCGTAGTGAAAAAAGACCGACCTCTTGGGGTAAAAGGGGGATTATTCGTTGGGCAAAATCAGCTATCATGTTTTCGCAGGTAGGCTGATAGTTTGTAATGTGCCGGCGATCGAACATCTCTTTCAATTCGAGTAAATGACTGTGTTCAGATTTGTCACTTATGACAAGTGAATGATCCATAATATCCACAATAACTTTGTTGACGATTTTTTTTAAGTCGCCAAAGTCAATCACCATTCCCAGTTTTTTACTGTTGGGGTCAGAAATGGGCTCGCCAATAACAGTCACCTGAAGGATATAGGAGTGACCATGAATGTTTTTACAAAGCCCATCGTAATTCCATAGGGCATGTGCCATTTCCCATCTGAACTCTTTGGTGAGTCTGATTTTTGCCATAATTATTGTTTTACAAACTTAGTTACTGTAGTTTCTTTTTTTGTATCGAGTGGGGTGAAACGAATGTTGTAAATTCCCGGTTTAAGTTTAGAGGTAGGGATTGTTTTTACATTTGCTTCTTTGGTGTACGATGAAATAATGTTTCCGCGAAGGTCAACAATTTTTACTATCCCTTTTTCTTTTTCAATCGATTCAATATTGATGTATTCACTCGCTGGATTAGGACTCGAATTAGTTTTTTTCTGAATTACAGATTGATTAATTGAGGCAGGTTGAAGTTGATGTTTATTAAAAAACTCCCAAATGGCAACTGTATAATTCATGTCGTTTACCGGAGTATAAAGCCATTGATGGTCGGCTCCTGTTGCTTTATAAAGCTCAGTAGTCACTCCGTTACCGTTATTTGTATAGGTAAAATGTTCTACGGTAATATTATCAGCTACTACGTCGGGTAGATTTTCGGATGTGGGATTAATATCACACTCGTTAAAATTGACCCAGTACTTTATTAATGTATCCGTATCAATACCATAAGGATTGGCAGAATAAGGTATGGTTTGATCGGCAGTGCCATGGAAATGACAAACCGGAACGGGATTGGTTGGAGAACATACCAAGCTGGTAGCCCTTGTTCCAGCGACAGAAGCAATGGCAGCAATCCGATAAGAAGACTCGCAGGCCAAGCGTTGAGCCATAAAACCTCCCATCGAAAAGCCACAGATGTAAATTCTGGAAGGATCAATATTATATAATGAAGAAGTTGTGTCGATGAGCAAATTTATAAAGCCTACATCCTGTACTGTAGCATTTAATGTCATTCCCATATATGAAACGCCGGCATTCCATAGTGTCCCGATGGAACTGTTTTGAGCCTGAGGATATAAAGTGATAAAATTTTCGGTCTCGCCCAATAGATGCATTCCTATGCTTGAAAAATTTGTCATATTATCACCTAATCCATGAAGGCAAATAATTAATGGCAATGATTCTGTTCCGGTATAAGTCGAAGGAACATATTCAATGTATTGCCTGGTTAATGAATTATGAACTATGGTTTTTGTTGTCTGAGCTTTTATTCCTGTGAAAAAAAGCATCACCAATAAAACGATGGTAATTCTCATAATATTTTTTTTTTAAAGATACAAAATTTTAAAACTACTTTGATATGCGGATATGCGTTTGTATTTTTGCAAAAAAAGAAATGGCGTTAAATTGTGGAATTATTGGTATTTCGGGGTCGGGGAAGACGACAATTTTTAATTGTATCTCAAATAACAGGGCTCAAACGGGTAGTTTTTCTGGTAAGACAAATTTGGGTTTGATTCAGGTTCCTGATCCCCGGTTGTACGAACTTGAAAAAATTGAACCTACCGAAAAAATTATTCAGGCAACAGTTAATATAGTAGATATTCCTGGTTTAGTAAAAGGCGGTGGAGAAAATTCTAATAACAAATTTCTGGCAGATATCCGGGGTTGTGACGCGTTGATTCATGTTGTAAGGTGTTTTGAAGATCCTACCGTTCCTCATCCTGATGGAAATGTGAATCCCGTAAGAGACATCGAAAATATTGAAATTGAACTCGAAGCAAGGGATTTAGAATCGGTTCAGAAAAAAATGGTCAAGGTCGAAAAGCAGGGAAAAGCAGGAGATAAAGATGCCAAGGCATGTTTCGATACCTTGCAGAAAATTCAGGTCCATTTGGAAGAATTTAAACCTGTAAGAGAGTTAGAATTGAGTGAAGCAGAAAAGAAATGGATTACAGACATTCAACTTCTTTCCGCCAAGCCCGTTTTATATGTTTGTAATGTTGATGAAAATTCTGCCATTTTGGGAAATAAGTTTTCTGAGCAGGTGGCGGCTTTTTTAGGAAACACAGATAATTGTTTAATTATTGCTGGAAAAATTGAGGCAGAGATAGCTGAACTTGAAGACGAGAATGACCGTAAGGCTTTTTTAGATGAACTGGGTTTAACCGAACCCGGAGTTCACAAGTTGGTAAGATCTGCTTATGCTTTTTTAAAGCTTCAGACATTTTTTACTGTTGGTCCGAAGGAAATCAGAGCATGGACTGTCAAAATGGGTTCTCTTGCACCAGTGGCTGCCGGAGTTATTCATAGCGACCTTGAAAAAGGGTTTATTCGCGCTGAAGTAATGAAGTACGACGATTTTATTTCTCTAAAGGGAGAACAGCATTGTAAGGATAAAGGGAAATTTTTTGTTGAAGGGAAAAACTACGAAGTGAAGGATGGAGATATTCTCCACATCCGTTTCAATGTGTAATTAAGATAGGGAAATAAAAAAAGCTGCCGGAAGGCAGCTTTTTTTATACATTATAATATATACTAATGTTGATCGAATGAATTCTCAACATTCATAAAGCCTACCAAAACGGCAACGCAACCACTCAGAATCTGATCTGAAAGTTCGTCAGATGTTTGTACCTGAATAGAAATAATAAGTTGCTGACTGGATTGTAATTTAAAATCCCAACTGGAAGAAAATTTGTTCTTTTTATTATCATACAATACATTTCTTTCAGCATCTAAAACCTGAAAATGAACAGGAGGTAAAGCCTGATCGCCACAGATTGAAATACGATATTCCTGGCCGCTATAGAAAGTTTTATATAATTCAGCCGTTTCTCCTTCGGAGAGAACCGTTGCATTATAAATACCATCATGTACATAAGGAAGGAGTTCCATTTTGCAAATCTTTTTTGCAAAATTTTTGCATTGGGAAAATGATGCTAGTGGAAGCATACCTGCAATTACCAACAACAGAAGAATACGATGTGCCCTTTTCATGACTTTCAGGTTTATTTAGTGATATTAGTTCTGATTTCGTCTACTGCTTTATAGAGTTCAGTAAGTGTCTCTGGTGAAATGGATGCGGAAGATTCGGTTTTAAGAATGGTTTTACCATCTGCACCTTCTACTGCTTCAATTTTTGATTTAGAAACGACTACTTTATCGAAAATAACTTTGATACGTTCGAGATCAGGAAGTACTGATTTTACATTTTCGTCGTTAGGATATTCAGAAAGCATACTGATGAGTGTTGAAAGAGAAAGACTCTGATCAATAATGCGGTCAACGATTTCTTTATTAGAAGGAGTTGTTTGTGCAATCTGTGTTGCCAGATACAAACCTTCAATCCAACCTCCAGAAAGAATAATACCAGCAATTTCAGCGCGGTCATTTTCTTTAAGGAATGAGTTTGAGTTCATAAAAGTTTCGGAAATAATTTCCATCAGGGAATCGCGGTTGTTGAGGTTTGATTCCATTCTGTCAATATAACTTTGATCGATAGCGTTCAGAATTCCCAGTTCGTCGGCCAGTTTTTTAGTGGCAGCCAAATATTTTGTAGAAAACTGTTTTTGATCAAACATACTTGCGAAACTTAAATCGGCACTTTATACACCCAAATTTAATGCCATACTGCGGTTGGTAGTATAATTAGCGAGGTTTTCAACCTTATTTAAAAACTGAGGGTTGAATTTTGCGCCAGCTCTTTTTAATAACATGGCAGTCTCGATTGGTGAAGGCAGTGAATAAAAAACCTGTTTGGCCTTGTTGAATTCATCAACAACTTCTTGGTCTTCCATGTTCTCGTCAATCTGCTGCTCAACATTATTACCACCGTCGCAATTATACATTACAAAAGCAAGGGCGAGTATCGGCATTAAGGCCGAAATCCTGAATTTTAAGGCTAAAAGCTTCATATTTTTTTTTTAATGTATGGTTCAATTTTGATTATTGCAAAAATAACATATTTTTCAAAAAAAAAAGATTTTTATTTACTTTTTAATTTCTTAAAATAAATTTGCAGTATGGAAAACAATAAAATAGCAGCACAAATTCAAGCTAAACTGATCTCCGGCAAAATGGATGATATTATAGCAGCAGTAACACTTGTAAGCGATAAAGCTCAGGTAGATTCCCTGCCTTTATTAGCCTCTGTATACACGCAAAATAATGATCAGGAAATAAAAAACATTATTCGAGATTTCTTTAATAATCTTAAATACACTGCTGCGGTGAAGGTTATTTTAGAGATGATTTCGACAGAAAAGGATGCTGATACCAAATTTATGCTGGTTTCTTCTGCCTGGCAGTCAGGATTAGATTATTCAGAAAACTTGTCCTTGTTTATTTCTTTGCTCATTGAAAAGGATTTTTTGCTGGCTTTCGAAGCTTTTACAGTAATTGAAAGTAGTATAGACTTTATTCCGAACGAAAAAGCTAAAATTTTGCTTGCTGAAGATATCCGTAAGAAGCAAAAATCAATGTCAGAAGATATGGTGAAAATGACTGACGACCTGATCAATATGTTGTAGGTCTATCTTGTCCCAAAAATGTCACTTCCGATCCGGACCAGTGTACTTCCTTCTTCTATGGCAATGAGATAATCGCTGGACATGCCCATGGAGAGGTGCTTGAAGTATTCTTGTGAAGGGAAAAATTGAGATTTTATTTCGGTGAAAATAGTTTTCAGTTGCCGGAATTCTTTTCTTACCAAAGCTTTATCTTTTGTGAATGTCGCCATGCCCATCAACCCGCAAATTTTAACATGTTCAAAATCGCTTTTTTGAAATGCATTTAATAATTGAATGATTTCGGCTTCACTCAGACCAAATTTTGTTTCTTCACTGGCAATATATACCTGCAATAAACAGTCGATGATGCGATTGTTCTTTTTAGCTTCCTTGTTAATCTCAGATAATAGTTTGATCGAATCAACAGAATGTATCATGTCGACAAAAGGAACGATGTATTTTACTTTATTGGTTTGCAAGTGACCTATAAAATGCCAGTTAATATCCTTGGGAAGCTCTTCATATTTCTGTACCATATCCTGAACCTTGTTTAACCGGTTGACTGAAAGTCGTCATGCCATTGTTGATGAGATGTCGGGCGTGACACGCGACCGCCAGTAT
>PHDH01000079.1 GCA_002840935.1 Bacteroidetes bacterium HGW-Bacteroidetes-21
TACGACTTGAATCATCGCAAATACGTAATTTTTTTATTTTTATTTTAATGTTCTTCGATTTAAATGCGTTTGCCCTGGTCAAGTTTATTTGTCAACCCACTACATTTCAGAAAAATGAAGTACTAGTGACGAAAGAAAAAAAATTAGATACTATTTTTACTTCACCAGAAATTCTTTCAGAAACTCCAGTGCATCCAGCATATTTTCGGCAGCTTGGGGTGTAAGTTCTTCTTTGAAATCGAATTCGTAGGCTTTGATGTGTAGCACATATGCCTCGGGGGTTTTTCCGTAAATCTTACGGCATAAATCAACTACATACGAAGTTGATACGGCGTGCATGGTGAATTCTATAGTTGCATCATTTGGCTCTACTTTATCAAGTCTGAAATTCTCTACTTCGGCTACGATGGAGGCATCTACAAAAACCACGAGGTCGTAATCTGCAATGAGTGCAGAATCTTCAATATTCAATTGGTAGTTGCAATCCGTTGTGATGTTTGTATGATTCTGGGCTTCAATCCATGTATCAATGAGTTCGGTGAAGCGGGCTCCCAGGCCGTCGTCCATTCTGCCGGGATTACCATAACCGTATATGAGGGTTTTTTTCATAAAGTCGTTCTTATTTTGTTTATGTCCTACGGACAAAAATAGTTGTTTTTTTTGTTTATTGATGTTTAAGCCCTACGGGCTATCACAACATATTCTTATTTAGCGCTATAAAGCCAAAAAGTCCGCCATAAAGACGGACTTTTTGAAAATAGTTTTTTCAGAAATTATGATTTATAATGATCAATAACTTCACCATTGGCACCTACCAACTTAATGTCAAGT
Organism: Bacteroidetes bacterium HGW-Bacteroidetes-21; assembly: GCA_002840935.1. Taxonomy (GTDB): domain Bacteria; phylum Bacteroidota; class Bacteroidia; order Bacteroidales; family GWA2-32-17. Next base: position 832 of record PHDH01000079.1, read on the forward strand.
GGCATTTTGCCTAATGCGTGCGTTGCGCAGCTCAGACAGGGGTCATAAGCTCTGATGGCAATTTCCACAGCATTTTTCATAGGCTCAGTGATTTCTTTCTGACCATTCATCATTTTCTTGGCCACAAAGTTAACGGACTGATTCATAGGTTCGTTATTGTTTGTGGTTGAAACGATAAGATTAGCCATTTCAATCTGATCATCTTTATTAATTCTGTAATGATGGAATAAAGTTCCGCGGGGAGCTTCGATAAGTCCAACACCTTCGTTTCCTTTGGTTCCTTTAACAACGAGGTCGTTTTTCTGCAGGTCGGGATCGTTGAGTAAGTCCTGAATAACTTCAGCAGAGTGGAGTAATTCGATAAGACGAGCCCAATGGGTATGCAGGCAATAGTTGTTAGGTTTACCGTTGGTGTGAGCTTTGTAAATTTCGAATTCCTTCTGAGCCATGGGGCTAGGAATAAAGTCGCAGGTATTGAGACGGGCCAGAGGACCTACGCGATACCAACCTTTTTCTTTTCCAAGATGTTTCAGGTAAGGGAATTTCATATAACTCCAACTTCTTACTTCTTCTTCAATGTATTTGTTGTATTCCTGATAGTCAACATCATTGAGAATTCTGTTTCCGTCGGTATCAACTGCTCTAAGAACACCATGATAAAGGTCAAGAGCACCGTCTTTTCTTACAAGACTCAGGTGATTTGAGGGGAAATAAGCAAAATTATCAACGAAATCACGGTTTTTCATGTAATAACCTTTGAAAAACTGCAATGCGCTATCAGCCCATTCAACCATTTTCTTAATATTGAGAGGATCGGCTCCATGGAGCAGATAATCGCGTTCTTCAATACTCAGGTTTTTATTGATACCACCAGGGATAGCACCGGTTCCGTGTACTTTTTTACCAGCGGTACGTTCGATAATTTCCTGTCCATATTTACGCATCATAACGCCCTGAACAGCAAGATCGGGGAAGTTAAGAGCTACGCCGATTACGTTACGGATAGCGGGGTCGGCATCATATCCCAGAAGGAAATCGGGAGATGAAAGATGGAAAAAATGAAGAGCATGTGACTGGAACATCTGTCCATAATGCATTAATCTTCTCATTTTTTCTCCGGTGGCTGTTAGTCCGTGCCCTGTTCCTGCGCCTACGATTACGTCGAGGGCTTTGGCAGCAGCAAGGTGGTGACTAACGGGGCAGATTCCGCAAAGGCGCTGAACAAGTACAGGAGCTTCCCAATAGGGACGGCCTTGTACAAAACGCTCAAATCCGCGAAATTCAACAACATGAAGACGAGTCTGTGTTACGTTCATGTTATCATCCAGCTGAATGGTCACTTTTCCGTGTCCTTCAACTCTGGTTACTGGTTCTATTGTTACTTTTTGCATTGGCTTTGTTTTAAAATTAATCAAACTTAACTAACTCGTAAGGGATATTCAGCGTGTCGCCTGTTACAAGTGCAGCAACGGCTGCCCAGATTAAATCAGCTCTCGGTGCGCATCCGGGAAGATAATAGTCGATCTTTACAATTTCGTGCAAAGGATAAACTTTATCAAGTATCATCGGAAGTTCGTCATCGTTGGGCATGATGTGTTCTTTATTTTCACCTACGGTGGGACCATTCAGATATGCTTCGTCCAGACATTCTTTTACGGGAATTCCGTTTCTCATGGCAGGAAGTCCGCCCATGATAGCACATTCGCCTAATGAAATCAGGATTTTGCAGTTTTTTCTGAATAATTTCAGTACTTCAATATTTTCGCTGTTGCAGCATCCGCCTTCAATAATACCTATATCACACTGTTTGGTGAATGTTTTGATATCATCGATGGGAGATTTATTGAATTCAACAAGTTCTATAAGTTTCAGGATTCTTTCGTCAATATCCAATAAAGACATATGACATCCAAAACATCCGGCTAATGAAGCTGTTGCTACGATTGGTTTGCTCATTTTGTTTTCCTCCTGTTATTTGTTTAATTTTTCAATATCGGTTCCAATGGATACGTGATCGTATTTTCTCTTTCCGATAGGAACTGCGAAACCAACTTCTTTACGAAGTATGCAACCAACCGGACAAGCGTCCATAGCTTTATGTGCATTTTCTTCGCTCATGGTAACAGCGAGTTTTTTGTCAAGAGAAATCTGAAGATGTTTGCCTCTACCTTTGAAAGCGAAGTAGCTCTTACCTTGTTCGTCTTTAATCATGCGAACACAACGTTTGCAGAAAATACAACGGTTTTTCTCAATGATAAGTTTGGGTGATGAAGCATCAATGTCTCTGCGTTCGAATTCATAAGGGAATCTGGGTACCATCATCTGATAACGATATCCTAATGCCTGAAGGTCACAGTTACCGCTCTTTTCGCATGAGGGGCAAAAATGGTTACCTTCTACAAATAACATTTCTACGATAGCTTTTCTGATATCCAGAATTTCTGGGGTGTCGTTTTCAATTTTCATATCTGCTTCGAGAGGGGTGGTACAGCCAGCCATAAAGCGACCGTTGACTTTCACCGAGCAGATTCTGCATGAACCGGCAGGCTTTACGCCTTTCCAATGGCAAAGAACAGGAATATAAATGCCTTTTTCAGCTGCAACTTCAACTAAAAGCTGACCTTTAACTCCTTCGTATTCTTTACCGTCTATTGTGAATTTTACTATTTCACTCATGATATGTATTTTTTACGTTAATACTTAATGAATTATTCATGATGAACGTTAGGTACACGTCCAACGACTTTGCAAGAATCAGCCACAGCTTTGTTCATGTCAAAATCACTCTGATAAGCAACATCTTTTGTTCTTGCTTCATACAACTCGCGGAAATTTTCGATGGTTGTAGTGATAGGATTGGAAGATGTTTGTCCTAAACCGCAACGACTGGTCTTTCTGATAATCTGACTCCATGCTTTCATGTTGTCAATATCAGTTCTGATAGCTGTACCAGCGACCACTTTTTCTATCTGTTTGGTTAGTATCATGTTGAATGAGCGACAAGTAACGCATGATCCACAAGATTCGTCTTCGAAGAAACGCATGAAGTTCATCACTACATCCTTTAACAGATCGCGTTTTTTTCCGATAACGATCATAGAACCTCCGGTAGCCAGATCTTCGATAGCGATTTTACGGCCAAACTGTGAAGGAGGAATGCAAGAGCCTGAAGGACCGGCTACCTGAACAGCCTGTACGTCGGTTGCGCCAACCATGGCAAGCATTTCATTAAGGGTCATACCCCAAGCGATTTCATAAACACCGGGCTTTTCGCAATCACCTGAAATACTCAGTAATTTGGTGCCAGCAGATTCTTCTGTACCCATTGCTTTATACCATGCACTTCCCTGTTCAACGATTTTTACAACCGAACAGAAAGTCTCTACATTATTAATAACGGTAGGTTTGGCATTGTATCCTTTTTGTACTGGGAATGGTGGACGGTTACGGGGCTCACCACGTTTACCTTCGCTTGATTCAATCAAAGCAGATTCTTCGCCACAAACATAGGCACCAGCTCCAAACTGAATACGGATATCATAATTGAAACCTTTACCAAGAATATTATTTCCGAGCAGATTTTTAGTTCTCATATCGGCAAGAACACTTTCCAAATAGGCTTTCAGATATTTGTATTCAAATCTCAGATATAATACACCTTCTTTAGCACCAATGGCCCAACCTGCGATAGTCATACCTTCGAAAAGCATGTTGGCACGTTCGGTCAGTAAAACTCTATCTTTAAATGTTCCGGGTTCGCCTTCGTCGGCGTTACACATTACATATTTTTCTCCTGCTTCTTTCGAACAGAACATCCATTTTAATCCGGTAGGGAAGCCTGCGCCGCCACGACCACGAAGTCCTGAATTCTTAACTTCATCAATAACTGCGTTAGGATCCATACCCAATGCTTTGCCAAGACTTGTACCAACGGCATATTCGCCCAAAGTTACAGGTCCTGCTTTGCGGATGTTGTTTTTTACCATCGATTTAACCAGCGGATTGGCATTAACACCGTCGCCATATTCTGAAAACATGGATTCTACGGGTTTGCCTTCGCGCATGTCGCTGATAAGCTTACGCACTTTATCACGATTCAGCTGTGTAAACACAACAGAATTAATAAGTGCAGCAGGCTCCTGATCACTCATGCCTATACAGGCGGTGAAATGCAGACTGACGAGTCCGTCGGGTGTTGTCTGACCAAATTTTACTCCGGTCTGTTTTTCCAGTTCGTCAACCACTTCTGCCATGCCCATCATTTCGGAAACCACACTGTTATTCATGTAAATAGCATACTTGCCTACACGATTGGTGGTGAAAAAATGATAGAATGTTTTGGTTTGGTTAACATCTACTTCTGAAATCCCCAGTTCAGAAGCAATAAGGCTGACGGCTTCTTCCGAAACACATCCAAATTCAGATTGTACAGACAGTAAAATGTCCATTAAACGACCTGAATTTTTGCCATAAGATTGAACAATACTGATGACTTTTTCTCTCATTACGTTACTTTTATTAGTGGTGATTTAACTTAATTTAAATTTTTTGCTAGCAACAAATATATAGGTTTTTTTAAAAAAAAAGTATGTCGATAGACACTCCCTTCTTAGTTTGTCTTTAGAATAATTAAAAAATAACTAGCTAAGAAGTTGAAATAGAGAAGAAAACTACAATCTTTTGACGTGAAATGTTCTATTTAAATGAGGAATTACGATGAAATATTGTAAGTGTCATAATATAAGAACGATACCACTAGTAGAGGTGCGTAAATATTGATTACTTGAATAAGCGATTTTATATACACCTTAATAATAGTGAATCTATTAATGTGGCATTAATAGCCATAAAAACAGGCGATTATAATGATATGAAAACAAAATATCATTAATAAAGGCTTCTTTTTTCATTGAAATATTACGCTTTTATTTGTGTTTTTAAACATGTTTGTATCATTTGGAGAAAATAATGACGTCAATCGTGAAAAAGTCCTGCTGGAAAAACCCGAAAAAGTAGAAAAAAGTAGCAGTTTTTAAATAAAACGCGGTTTTCGATTTCAGGTGTTATTACAATATTCTTTCTTATGAAGAAAAAATTAAAGTCTACTATCTGTCAGTATTTCAGGCATAAGCGCAATAGAGGCTTAAATGATACTCATAGTTTTCTGCAAATAATTGCAGAAAAGTACTGGTTTTAGATTTTTATTTTTCACAAAACTACCTGTTAAAATACCGATTATCCTCTCTGTTTATGGGCTATGAGTGAATGTAATTTTACATCATCAAAATCAACGAACGAAAACGAAAAAGTTAAACCCCAAAAAAATAGAAATCATGGAAGCAAAGAAAAAAGTATTACTGGTTGACGATGACATTGATGTTATCACAGTATTAAAAGCAATTTTAACCAAAGAAGGTTATGAAGTAATTTCAGCAATGAACAAAAAAGAAGGTTTGGAAAAACTCCGCAGCGAGAAACCCAATCTGGCTATCCTCGACGTCATGATGACCACGCAGTTCGAAGGTTTTGAACTGGCACAGGAAATTCTGACAAGCCCCGAGTTTAAGGATGTTCCTTTTTTGATTCAATCGTCTATTGATGTACTGGTGACATCCAAAGTCAGTGTACAGGAAATGGCCAGAGAATTCAGAAAAGACCCGAATTTCAAAGACCTGCAGGTTCTGCTTGTAAAGAACATTACCGATGGCACAGCCGGTATTGACTACAAGGGAGAAGATGGAAAAACTTACTGGTTCCCGGTAAGAGGTTTCATCAGAAAACCTGTAGATGCAGAGAAAATTCTTCCCGAAGTGAAGAAGCATATCAACTAACGTTTTTAAAATTTGAGAGAAGAGTATGGACAAAATGTTCATACTCTTTTATCATCAAAACAAAAAGGAGTTATGGAAACAAAAATACAGGGAATATTAGATCGTTATCCGGCCGAAAAAACGGAAAACCTTATCCCTATTTTACAGGATATTCAGGATCACGACGGGTTTTTATCCCAGGAGTCTGTCATTGAAGTCAGCAAATATCTCAAAATGCCTTCGAGCAGAATTTTCGGGGTAGCTACTTTTTACAATCAGTTTCGCTTTACTCCGCTTGGCAAGTATCATATTCAGGTATGTCGTGGTACAGCTTGTCATGTTTTAGGTTCAGTCACCGTACTGGATGAAGTGGAGAAAAATATTGGTGTAAAAGCAGGTCAGACCTCCAGAGATGGCATGTTCAGTCTCGAAGTCGTTGCTTGTATTGGTGCCTGCGGACTGGCTCCAGTTATTGCCATTAACGGAAACTTTCATGCGAAAGTGACCTGTGAATCCATCAAAGAGATTTTAGATAATTATCGTAATCAGGAATAACCATGAATACACAAAATAATAATTCGATGAAGGATTTCTTACTTGATGAAGTTTTAAGGGATTACTCTAGTAATTCCAAAGATCTGGAACTTCAGGAAAAGATTTCCGTTTTACGTCATGAAAGAGTAAGTGAACCCATTATTTATGTCGGCGCAGGTACTTGCGGACTGGGAGCTGGCGCTGGAAAAACGCTGGTGGCAATTAAGAAATATCTGAGTGAAAAAAACATTCAGGCAGAAATCATAGAAACAGGTTGCATTGGCCTTTGCGCTGTTGAACCTATTATCGACGTTCAGCTGCCAACACGTAACCGTATTTCATTTCAGCGGATTACCGAGGATAAAGTAACTGAAATGCTGGACGGTATTTTTAAAGAAGAACTTCCCCATGTTGAAATTTTGGGTCAGTTCGAATCGGCCACCGCCAAAAAATGGGACGGTGTGCAATATCTGAGCGAGCATCCGTTTTTTGCTCCCCAGAAACGACTGGTTCTTAAAAACTGTGGTATCATTAACCCGATAGATATTAAGGAGTATATTGCACGGGGCGGTTATAAGAGCTATATTAAAGCCATCAACACACATACTTCAGCAGAAGTTTGTGACATTATAGAAAAATGCGGATTAAGAGGCAGAGGTGGTGGAGGATTTCCCACCGGTCGCAAATGGAAATTTGCCCATGCAGAAGTCAGTGATCAGAAATATCTGATTTGTAATGCCGACGAAGGCGACCCGGGTGCTTTTATGGACAGGGCCGTCATTGAAGGTGATCCCCACCGTCTGATCGAAGGTATGGCTATTGGTGCTTACGGAATTGGTGCTACCAAAGCCTATATCTACATACGTGCCGAATATCCTCTCGCCATTCAGCGCCTGGAAATTGCCATTGCACAGGCAAAAGAATACGGTCTGATTGGACACAACATCTTTGAAACAGGTGTTGACTTTGAAATAAAAATCAAAAAAGGTGCCGGTGCTTTTGTTTGCGGAGAAGAAACCGCTTTAATGCATAGCATCGAAGGAAAAAGAGGAATGCCCCGGCCACGTCCGCCATTCCCAACTACCAGCGGATTATTCGGCAAACCTACGGTAATTAATAACGTTGAAACATTTGCCAACGTTTCGGCTATCATTGAAAATGGCGCCGAGTGGTTTGCTTCCACCGGAACCATGAACAGCAAAGGTACCAAGGTTTTTGCTTTATCGGGAAAAATTGCTCTCACCGGTCTGGTCGAAATTCCCATGGGAACTACCGTTCGTCAGATTTTGTTTGAAATTGCTGGCGGGATAAAAGATAATAAAAAATTCAAATCGGTACAAATTGGCGGACCTTCGGGCGGTTGTATTACCGAAGAAAATCTGGACATACAGATTGATTATGAATCGCTGATCGGCGTAGGAGCCATGATGGGTTCGGGCGGTCTGGTTGTTATGGACGAAGATACCTGTATGGTCGATGTGGCAAAGTTCTTTATGGGATTTATACAGCGCGAAAGCTGCGGAAAATGTATTCCCTGTCGTGAAGGAACCAAACGATTATTGGAAATTCTTGAAAGTATTACCTCGAAACCCAAAGCAGGTGACAATAATGAAGCGTTAGACCGTTTCAAAGGCGTAATGCAGATTGAAAAACTGTGTCAGGTGATTAAGGATACCTCCTTGTGTGGCCTGGGTCAGACAGCTCCCAATCCTGTCCTCAGTACGCTGAAATGGTTCAAGGATGAATACGAAGCCCATGTTTTCGACAGACATTGTCCTGCAGGCGTTTGCCAGAATTTGAAAATATACAAGATCAACGTCGACAAATGTACTGGATGTACTGTATGTTCGAAAAAATGTCCCACTTCGGCCATTATTGGTAGCCGCAAAGCACCTCACTTTATTGTAGAGGACAAATGTATTGGTTGCGGAGCCTGTTTCGAAGCCTGTAAGTTTGATGCAATTCAGATTGTTTAACGATTAAAAAGAAAACTATGAGTTTTTTAATGGAAGTAAATAATAAGCAAATCGAGGCCCGTAAGGGTGAAACTATACTGGATGCCTTGAACAGAAATGGACTGAAAGTTCCTACCCTCTGCCACCTGAAAGGAAGTTTACCAACAGGTTCCTGCCGTATGTGTGTGGTGGAAAATCTAAAGACAACAAAATTGATAACCGCCTGTTCAACACCCGTTGAGCCGGGTATGGTTCTTCTGACGCACTCTCCCAGAGTTATCGACTCCAGGAAGACCATCGTAGAACTGCTCCTGTCTAATCACCCCGACGATTGTCTTTTTTGTGTACGCAATAAAAACTGCGAATTGCAGGATTTATCAGAAGAGCTTCATGTTCGCGAACGCAGAATTAAGGGGGTAAAAAACGTTCATCATCTGGATCGTTCCAGCGCTAGTATTGTTCGTGACCCCGACAAATGTATACTTTGTGGTCGTTGTGTTAGAGTTTGCGACGAAGTAATGGGTGTTTCGTGTATTGATTTTATCAATCGCGGCAGCCAATCGGTTATTGGAGTTGCTTTTAACAAAAGCATCAACACGTCGAGTTGTGTAAACTGTGGTCAGTGTATCATGGTTTGTCCAACGGGTGCTTTATCAGAAAAAAGTCATTTTCCCGAACTGATTGCCATGCTCAACAATCCTGAAAAAACGGTTGTTGTTCAATATGCCCCTTCTATCTCTGTTTCTCTGGCCGAAGAGTTCAATATGGCTCCCGGTACAGATATTAACGGAATTATGAATGCCGCACTGCGCAAAATCGGATTCAAACATGTATTTGATACCACATTTACGGCCGACCTTACCATTATGGAAGAAGCCGCAGAATTGGTTCAAAGAATCACTACTGGAGGCACCTTGCCAATGTTCACCAGTTGTTGCCCCGGATGGGTGAAGTTTGCCGAAGAGTTTTATTCCGAACTGATTCACCATTTGTCTTCGTGCAAATCGCCGCAGCAGATGATGGGTGCTGTCATTAAATCCTATTGGGCAGAAAAAACCAAGACCAAACCAGAAAACATTTATTCTGTTTCGGTGATGCCTTGTACTGCGAAGAAATTCGAAGCACAGCGCGAAGAAATGACGACGATGGGAATTACAGAAGTAGATGCCGTTTTAACTACTCGCGAATTAGGACAACTGATACATATGTACGGAATCGACTTGCAGAATATAGCTGCCGAGACAGCTGATTCTCCTTTGGGATTTCGCAGTTCTGCCGGTAAACTTTTCGGAGCTACCGGAGGTGTTATGGAAGCCGCAATACGAACAGCATACCATATGATTACGGGTAACGAACTCATTCAATTTAAAATTGAAGCTCTCAGAGGTTTTGACGGATGCAAAGAAGCTCAACTCACCATCAATGATCTGACAATCAGCGTTGCTGTTGTCAATGGATTGGCAAATGCCCGTAAGCTCGTTGAGTCTATAAAGAAGGGAGAAAAACAATATCATTTTATCGAAATCATGGCCTGCCCCGGAGGTTGTATCAATGGGGGAGGACAACATATAGGTGCTTCCGAATCGGCTGTGAAGGCTCGCATGAAAACCCTATATGACATTGACGATAAAGAAACAATAAAAGCATCACATAAAAACCCCGAAATTCAGCAGATCTACAAAGAATTTTTGGGTGAGCCGCTGGGTCATAAGAGTCACGAACTTTTACATACCCATTACTGTAAAAGAAATGTTCTTCTATAAAGAATAATTGTTATGGGACACGCAAAAAGAAATAAGTTGGTTTTTACCGTGAAGGATAAGTGCAGGGTTTGTTACACCTGTGTGCGAGAGTGTCCCGTGAAGGCAATCAAAATTATCAACGGTCAGGCAGAAGTGTTGAGCGAAAGATGTATTGGTTGTGGTAATTGTGTCAGTGTATGCAGTCAACAGGCGAAAGTTTACCTGAATCTGAAACAGGAGGTCGAACTTCTTTTAACAGATGCTGATCATAAAGTCGTGGCCATCGTGGCGCCCAGTTTTCCGGCAGAATTTACCGAAATTGAAGATCACAGAAACCTAATAGGAATGATTCGTCAACTTGGGTTTAATATGGTAATGGATGTGGCATTCGGGGCAGATTTAGTGGCTCAGGAATACAAGAAAATGTTGGAAATAAGCAATTCCAAGCATTATATTTCCTCGGATTGTCCGGCCATCGTATTTTATATCGAGCATTTTCATCCCGAACTGATCAAAAATCTGGCGCCCATTGCCTCTCCTATGGTTGCAACAGCACGTCTGGCCAAATATATCTATGGCTCCGACATTAAGATCGTTTTTATTGGACCTTGTGTGGCTAAAAAAGCAGAATCGGACGAAGTAGATGAAGCAATCACCTTTAAAGAACTTCGGGAATTATTTGAAAAATATAATATTACCCCATCAGTTTCAACTGCCGTGGATTTCGATGGTCCCATTTCGGGCATGGGAGCAATTTTTCCGCTGGAAAGAGGTCTTTTACAAACTGTCGACAAAACTGATAACATTGTAGAGGGTAAAATCATTGTTGATTCCGGAAAGAATAATTTTAAAGAAGCCATCAAAGAATTCGAAAAGGGGGAAATTGCTGATTATCATCTCGAATTGCTCTGTTGTAACGGATGCATACAGGGGCCGGGAATGACAGAAAAGAACAGGCACTTTCACAAACGGTCAAAAATCAGCAAGTACGTTAAAGAAAAAATGAATACGCTTAATGTACCCCGCTGGAAGAGTGAAATGGATTTGTATAAGAACCTCAATCTGTCACAAACGTTTAATCCGATGGACAGGAGAGTCTCTTTCCCAGAAACTTCTGAAATTGACAGGATATTGGCAAAAATGGGCAAGGAAAAGCCCAGCGATCACCTGAACTGTGGAGCCTGTGGTTATGATACCTGTTATGATCACGCAGTAGCCGTATTGAATGGATATGCAGAAGAGGAAATGTGTCTTCCGTTTACCATCGAAAAACTACACAAATCAATAACGGAATTAAATCTTTCGCAGGAAAAGCTCATCAATACCCGTCTGGCCCTTAAGCAATCGGAAAAATTGGCCAACATGGGACAGATTTCGGCCGGTATTGCACACGAAGTAAATAATCCATTGGGTGTGATTACCATGTATAGCAATATTATTCTGGATGAACTTCAAGCCGAAGATCCCCACAGAAAAGACGTTGAATTAATTGTAGAACAGGCAAATCGCTGTAAGAATATTGTAGGCGGATTGCTCAATTTTGCCCGCAAAAACAAAGTAAAAGCAACTGAAACGGATATTGAAGCTTTTCTGAATCATAGCATGAACTCTGTCATCTTTCCTCCCAATGTCAGCTGTACAGTAAAATCCCTGTTAAGTGACAATATGGTAATGATAGACGAAAGCCAGATGATGCAATGCATTGCAAACCTTGTCAAAAATGCGGTGGATGCCATGCCTCCTCAGGGTGGCGAAATAAAGATTCTTGCTGCCGGAAACGACAAAAATTTTGAAATACGAATACAAGACAACGGAACCGGTATAGCAGAAGAAAATATGGACAAACTTTTTACCCCTTTCTTTACAACCAAAGAAATCGGAAAAGGCACTGGACTGGGTCTGCCTCTGGTTTATGGGATCATTAAAATGCACAGTGGGAAGATCGAAGTAAAATCAAATAATAAACCTGAATTGGGTGCCACAGGCACTGAGTTTATAATCAGCTTACCAAGAGTAATTTAAAAAAATAACATATCATGGAAACAACAAAAAAAATAAAAATCTTTGTAGTGGACGACGACGTTGACAACATTTTTCACATGACCAACATGCTGAACAAACTGGGCTATGACGTTGTAAGTGCTTGTGGGCAGAAAGAAGCCGAAGCTATGATGGATAAAGTAGATGCCGATCTGGCCATTTTCGATCTAATGATGGAAAATAAAGACAGCGGATTTATTTTGAGTCACCGTATTAAACAACAAAAACCCAATATGCCCGTGATAATTGCAACGGCTCTGACGGCAGAAACAGGAATGATGTTTGGCATCGAGGACGAAAGCAATAAGAACTGGATAAAAGCCGACCTCTATCTTGAAAAAGGGTTACGCCCCGACCAGTTGCATCGTGAGATAAATAAACTTTTAAAAAGATAAATTATGGGAGCGCTCAAGTTATTAGTAGTGGATGATGAACCCGGCATCAGGTCGGGCGCCACGCGGGTACTGAAAGATTTTTCTGTCGGTTATCCCTTCATGGACGAAGACTTCACTTTCGATATACTGGAGGCCGAAACCGGAGAAAAAGCCATCGAAATAATTGATTCCATGGCAATAGATATCGTATTGCTGGACAACAAATTGCCTGGCATAGATGGCATCGAGGTACTGGAATATATCAAGGCAAAAGAACTTGATATTTCGGTGATGATGATTACCTCGTATGCGTCTCTGGAACTAGCCATTAAGGCTACGAATAACGGAGCGTTCAATTTTGTACCCAAGCCTTTTACGCCTCAGGAACTGAAAGTTTCTATTGAAAATATTACCAAAAACCTTTTCTTGAAGCGAATGACACGTAAGATGAGGGATGAAGGAAAGCAGATCAGGTTTCAGTTTCTGAATGTGCTTTCGCACGAACTCAAATCACCCATCAATGCGGTTGAAGGATACCTGAAAATCATGAAGGAAAAACAGGTTGGCAATCAGATGGACGATTACATGGAAATGATAGATCGTTCTATCGAACGTATCAAAGGTATGCGTACGCTGATACTCGATTTGCTGGATCTTACACGCATGGAGTCGGGGAGCAAAAAGCGGGATCTTAAAATGATCGATCTGGTTGAAATGGCAAAGACAGTGACTGATTCGATCAGTCCGCTGGCCATTCAGAAAAACGTCAAAATCTTTATGGAGGGCGATGAAACGTTATTGTATCAGGCGGATAAAAACGAGATGGAGATTATTTTCAATAATTTGATTTCAAATGCAGTGAAGTATAATGTGGATGATGGTAAGGTCAATGTCTGTATCCATAAAAAGAACAAGGAAATAGTTATTTCGGTAGAAGATACCGGTATTGGCATGTCGGATGACGAGCAAAAGTTATTGTTCCAGGATTTTGTACGTATCAAGAACAACAAAACAAAATTTGTTACAGGTAGCGGACTGGGATTATCTATACTTAAGAAAATGGTGGAATTGTACGGCGGAAGCATTGAATTGAAGAGTGTTCCCGATCAGGGTTCAAAATTTACAGTCGTTCTTCCGGCATAAAATAGTGGGTGTTTGACCGAAAATCAGGAAATGGCAATCTTTGGATAGGCTATATTCTCTCTCAGATATAACGCATAAAGATTGTCTTCCTGGTTTTCATTTAAGTGTTTTTTGTATGTGTCCATACCACTCGCACTCATGTTGCAGGGCAAACGCATTTAGGACACTAATAAAAATAAAAAAAACTTTCGTTATTGCGATAGTATAGGTTAGTATATCAGCATTATATGTTTGCGTTAAAT
>PHDH01000080.1 GCA_002840935.1 Bacteroidetes bacterium HGW-Bacteroidetes-21
GGAGTAAACAGCACCGCCGGCACAAGGACCAAAAATGGCAGAAATCTGCGGAATTACACCTGATGACATGATATTACGCTGAAAAATATCGGCATAACCGCCAAGACTTTTAACGCCTTCCTGAATTCTTGCTCCACCACTATCATTGATACCAATGACCGGGGCACCCATTTTTAATGCCTGATCCATAATCTTGCAGATTTTGGCAGCAAACATTTCGGATAATGATCCGCCGAACACTGTAAAGTCTTGTGAAAAGACATAAACCAAACGTCCATCAATGGTTCCGTATCCGGTTACAACACCATCCGACAGGTATGTTTCTTTCTCCAGCCCGAAGTCGATGCAACGGTGAGATACAAACATGTCGAATTCTTCAAAACTTCCTTCATCAAGCAACAATGAAAGACGTTCTCTGGCTGTTAGTTTTCCTTTTTTATGCTGGGCTTCTATTCGCTTTTCACCACCACCGATTCTCGCTTTGTCGCGAAGAGCCATCAACTCTTTAATCTTATCCTGAAATTCCATATGGTAAATTATTTGTTTTTATCTTCACAAATTTCGGTGAGAACCCCACCGGTTGACTTTGGATGTAAAAAGGCAATATGCAAACCTTCAGCGCCTTTTCTGGGTGCTTTGTCTATCATCTGAACACCCTGACTTTCCATCTCAGTAATTGCTCCTTCAATTCCCTTCACAGCAAAAGCAATGTGATGCACTCCTTCGCCCTTTTTTTCCAGAAATTTTCCAATTGGACCTTCAGCATCAGTCGACTCTAAAAGTTCAATTTTGGTTTGTCCTACTTTAAAAAATGCTGTCTTTACTTTCTGATCAGCCACTTCTTCTACGGAGTAACATTTCAGACCCAACACTTTTTCGTAATAAGGAATGGCTTCTTCAAGCTTCCTTACTGCAATTCCAATGTGTTCAATGTGCGAAATATCCATAACTTTATCTTTTCTGCAAAAATATCAAGTAATAATCCTTTTATACATGAAATAAGTAATTAAAAAATATGTTTTGAAACATTTTACTAATTTTTATTATCTTTGATAAACATTAAAGTAATGAAAATCTTATGATTTCAACAAATTATGCTCTATGAAACTAAAATTTTTATTCTCATTATTATTCCCATTTATTTTATTCAGTTGTGTCAAAACAGACATTATTCCTACTAAGGACTATAGTGCGCCAAAAATTCACCTCAAAGGGAATAATCCAATGATTGTCACTTTAAATACAATTTTTACGGATCCCGGAGCTACGGCAACAGACAATGTTGATGGGACAAGAAACCTAAGCGATAAAATAATAG
This sequence comes from Bacteroidetes bacterium HGW-Bacteroidetes-21, assembly GCA_002840935.1. Lineage (GTDB taxonomy): Bacteria > Bacteroidota > Bacteroidia > Bacteroidales > GWA2-32-17. The sequence goes on from PHDH01000080.1 coordinate 1,319, forward strand.
TCACACACAATATTCCAATTGACGGACCTTCTAATGGGTCGGGTTTAACCAATACTACAGGATCGTATATCATTTCTTATTCCGTTACTGATAAAGCGGGAAACACAACAACGAATAACCGTACTATTATTATTAAAAACAGTGCGGAAAAATATGCTGTTCAATATCTTTTCAGCAAAACAGGAGGCCAAATATTTCCAAATTTCAACAATGAATTAACAGTCATAGATTATGACCAAAATATCAACAATCGTATCCATTTTACTGAAATTTGCAATCAATCTGGCTTTATCGTTTTTGCCGATATCATTGGAGATACGACAATAGACATACCCGATCAGGGGGTTATTCTTAATCAAAACGGAATAGATAATTTATACCGTATTTATGGTATAGCAGGTCAAAGCATTATTTCCGACAGTACTATTCTCACGTTAACAATAGAATATAACTTAGAAAAATACTATGAAGCTTCTGTTATTGATTATGACTTTTATTTCGGAAATCGTTATTGGAAAAATATGGCATTTTCAGTGAATACTGAGTACTACGAAAGACTTTAGTGCTTTTTTAAAGACTTGAAATTTTCACTTTTAATATTTCGCATAAATGAAATGATCAACTTAGCATTATGTAAATATTAAACCCATTTTGAAACATTTTATTATTTTTTTCGTTATTTTTGTGAAAAGTTCAAATTAACATTTACTTTTGTATGTTTAACAAAAATGCGCATAGTATGAAAAAATTATCCATGGTCCCTTTGTTAATGGTATTCATTTTCTTTTACAGTTGTAAACAAAAAGATTCCACTCCTCCTCAGGTTTTCCTCAACGGGGACAATCCCATGACAGACACTCTTGGTACTGTTTTTACTGATCCCGGAGCAACGGCTGACGATAATTTTGACGGCGCTGGAATAACAAATAAAATTGAAGTAACATCTAATATCGACTATATTACTGGTACACCTCGAACAAAAACCGCAGGCGTCTACACAATAACATATTCCGTTTCAGATAAAGCAAACAATTCTACTTCAAAAACAAGAACCGTAAACATCATCAACAGTTCTGCCAAATACGCCACAACCTACCTATTTGACAAAACCGGAGATGATAACCTTTTTCCAAATTTTGTTGATCTTCAAACTACCATTGATTACGATAGCAGAGTTAACAACCGTATTTATCTCACAAAACTTTGTAACAAACCTGGACTCCGAATATATATTGACATTCTAAATGACTCTTTAATAGACATTCCAGACCAATACAGAATTCTTACCGAATCTACAGTAGAAAAACTTTACAGAGTTCGTGGTGAAGGTGGACAAAGCCGTATAATCGACAACATTTTCTTTACTTTTGTTGTAAAATATCAGGTTGAAAAATATGATGAATCAACCATATCAGATTATGATTATGAAGCTGATGGTCGCTATTGGAGAAGCACAGGCAATTATGACGTTAGCACAGAGCTGTACGAAAGACTTTAATTTTTAGTTATGATATAGCACAGAGCTACCACGGTAGCTCTTTTTTTTTGCACCATGAAAAGTTTTTTAATGTCCTGTAAGTTGCTTTTTTTCAGACTTAGTCTGGCATTATTGGCATTACAATTGTCCCGACTTTTCTTTTTCTTGTTCAATTTTCACAGTTTTCAATCTCTTTCAGCCTCTGAAATTTTTCTGACTTTTTTAGGGGGTTTCCGATTTGACATCTGGTCGGTTTTTACCATTTTTCTGCCGCTGGTAGTACTTCACTTTATCCCCGGGAAGTACCGAACAACGAAAGGTTTCACCAAGTTTTTCAGCATTTATTTCACGATAGGCATCTTTGTCATACTTTTACCAGATTTTATTGATACAGAATATATTAAGTTTACAAGCAAGCGAAGTACTTTCGATTTGTTTAACCTCATTACTACCGGCGATGATACACTGACGCTGATTCCGGCCTTTCTGACTGATTTCTGGTATATTCCTACAGGATGGATTTTACTTTCATCCGGCATTGTCTTTATCTATCGGAAATATCTCAACAAACCCCTTCCACCGATGGAGCTGGCCATTAAAAGTTCGCTTATATCCTTAGCCTCCATCATCGTTCTTGCAGGATTATTTATTCTTACATTCAGAGGTACAGGCTATCGTCCAGTTTCCCTGAATACCGCGGCTCTTTACACATCTCCACCAGGGATAAATCTTGTACTAAACTCCAGTTTTACTCTTTTAAACACTGCCGATAAAGAAGAACTTGAACTGAAATCATTTATGACGGCTCAGGAAGCAGCAGCTATTTTTAATCCAACTTATACCAGTGGAAAAGTTAATCAGCATAATCCGTCTAATGTAATTATCCTGATTGTTGAGAGTCTTTCCAAAGAATACTGCGGATATTATAACGATGGTAAAGGCTATACCCCTTTTCTTGATAGCTTGTTTTCAGAATCACTGGTTTTTGAAAATAGCTTTTCTAACGGAAAAAAATCACCCGAAGCCCTCCCTTCAATTTTTGCAGGAATCCCAACGCTCATCGATCAACCATACGCCTTTTCGCAGTATGCCAATAATAATATCTCAGGACTTCCATCATTGCTAAAAAATCACCACTATCAAACAGCCTTTTTTCATGGTGGAAAAAACGGATCAATGGGCTTTGACCTTTTCTCGAAAATCCTTGGTTTTGAGGAATATTATGGATTGAATGAATATCCAGACAAAAACGATTTTGATGGAAATTGGGGAATATGGGATGAAATATACCTAAAATATTTTGCCGAAAAACTGGACAGTTTTCAAACACCCTTTCTGGCTTCAGTATTCACCTTATCGTCGCATCACCCTTATAGTATTCCAGAGAAATATAAAGACAAATTTCCCGTGGGCAGCCTTCCCATTCATCAGGCAGTAGCATACGCCGATTATGCGCTACGAAACTTTTTTATTGAAGCAGCTAAACACGAATGGTATAAAAACACGCTTTTTGTCATCACTGGTGATCATACTTCTATCAACGACATAGAAAAATACAATACCCGGGTTGGTACCTACGCAGTGCCTATCTGTTTTTTTCATCCCTCCGATACCAGCTTAAATTCTAACAAATCTACCGTTTTTCAACATACAGATATCAGTCCCACGATACTCGATTATTTAGGCATTAAAGAAAATATTATTTGTTTCGGACAAAGTTTATTCAAAAAATCAAAAAAATACTCCATCAACTATTTATCTGGCATTTACTGGATTACAGATGGAGCATATTACCTTTTATTCGATGGAAACAAAAGTATTGGCTTATATAAATACCCCGAAGATGTGTTTGAAAAAGAAAATCTTTTACTTTTGAGGTCTGAAAAAAAACAAGAACTCGAACAATATCTGATGGCATATATTCAACAATACAACGAAAGAGTTAGATTCAACAAATTAACTAATTAACTATGAGCTCTTTTTGGTCATATGCCACTTTTTACAAATTAATAAAATTCGGAGTTGTCGGATTCAGCGGTCTGGTTGTAGATTTTGGCTTCACTTATCTTTTTAGAGATATTTTAAAAGTAAATCAGTATGTCGCCAATGGAATTGGCTTTTGTTTGGCAGCTACCTCCAATTATTTTCTGAATCGTATTTGGACTTTTCACAGTCTGAACCCGGATATAACTTTTGAATATCTTCGTTTCTTCGGTGTATCATTAATTGGTCTGGGGATAAATTCCTTCGTCCTTTGGTTCCTGATTAAGAAATTTAAAATGAAATTCTACATGGCAAAAGCTATTGCTATTGGGGTTACTACTTTGTGGAATTTTATCGCCAATTTGCTTTTTACATTTGTTAATTAGTTTTAAGCGTTGAGCAATAATCACAACTGATAATGTTAAAAAACTATCAACGATTCTTTTCCGACATACGTTTCTGGATTGTATTGGCTTTAGTTCTCAGATTATACCAAATTACTTCTCCCCCACTCGAAACGCTCCACAACTGGCGTCAGGTAACCGGCAATATGGTAGCCCGGAATTTTCTTGAAATTGATAATAATATTTTGTATCCAAGACTGGATTTTGCTGGTGAAAAATCGGGCATTACAGGCACAGAGTTTCCTCTTCTGAATTACCTTATATATATTGTCTCTTATATCTTTGATTGGAATCATTGGTATGGGCGGCTCATCAACCTAATCGTCTCCTCTTTGGGCATCTGGTTCTTTTACAAGATTGTACATCGATTTATCCGAAAAGAATATGCTTTTTCTGCCGCGATTATTCTTCTTTGCTCCATCTGGTTCATCTACAGCCGCAAATCCATGCCAGATACATTCAGTGCCTCGTTGGGTTTAATGGGGATTTGGTATGGGCTGGTTTTTCTTCAAGAAAGCAAGGTATATCAGTGGTTACTTTTTCTGGTCTTTACGACTTTGGCTGTATTAAGCAAAATTCCGGCTATCATTCTGTTTTCTGGTCTGTTAGTTCCGCTGTTTTCAAAAACTTTTTCCCTGCGCAACAGGTTATTATTATCATTAGGCGGACTGATTGCGCTCCTGCCCTCAGTTTGGTGGTATTATGTTCATGTTCCCTACCTGAATCTCAAAGGAGATTTCGTACATTATTATATGGGAACTACCCTGACTCAGGGTTGGAGTGAAATTCTGACAAATATTAATGGTACACTGGAAACATTCTACTTCACACCTTTAATGTTTTCTGGCTTTGCTTTATTTTTGACAGGAATAGTACTTTGTATTGTAAAAAAGAACCGGCTGATTATTGCCATTTTTTCAATAGCGCTTTTCTTCTGGACATTTTTCATTCTGAAATCAGGAAGAAACTATTTTATTCACGGGTATTACATCGTTCCTTTTGTTCCTTTTATGGCGTTAATGGCTGCATCAGGACTCAATTATATTAAAAATAAAAAGATTGCCACTGCATTGCTGCTTATATTTGTTATTGAATCTTTGGCAAATCAACAACATGATTTTCACATAAGAAATGGCGAAGAACGCAGATTACAACTGGAAAGTATTGCAGACTCGGTAATAGAAAAAAATGCACTCATTATTATCAATGGCGGTGATAATCCCCGCGACATTTATTACATCCACCGCAAGGGTTGGTCGGTTAAAGACGAAAATCTAAATAAAAATACGACCGACAGCTTATTTCAAAAAGGAGCTAAATATTTGGTTCTGGACAAAAATTATTATCAACACACGTTTACAAAGGACCTGCTTTCTGTATTCGATAACCAGAATTACAGTATTTTTAAATTGCCTTAAAAGGTAAACCAGGCTGCCAGTGTATCCTGATGATTATTATTGAATGTTTTGTGAAAAAACTCATTCTTACGAACATCATAGTTATAATCTTCACCCCAAACTACATGATTTTCAACTACCTCTCTAATAGCATTCAGAATATATTCCATTTCTTCGTTAGTTGTTGTTGGATGAAGGGAAACACGAACCCAACCGGGCTTCAGGGATAAATCACCATGATTAATTAAGTCGGTAATATGTTTCGATTCTTCATGACTTACTTCCAATAAAAAATGTCCATAAGTTCCGGCACAGGCGCAACCTCCACGTGTCTGGATGCCATACCGATCACTTAAAAGTTTCACGATAAGGTTATAATGAATATCCAGATGGTAAAAGGAGAAAACCGGAAGTCGATGACTGATTTCGCCTGCCAACACTTTCACTCCGGGTATTGCAATTAGATTTTTCAAAAAGTATTCAGCTTGTTCCTTTTCTCTTTTGGCAATTTTCGAAATGGATATATCTTCCTTAAGTCGTAATGCCAGAGCTGTTCTTATTGTTTGTAAAAAGCCCGGAGTTCCTCCATCTTCGCGGGTTTCTATATCGTCTACAAATTTATATTCCCCCCAGGGATTGGTCCACTCTACCGTCCCTCCTCCAGGCTGATCGGGTATTTTACTGAAATACATACTCTTATCAAAAATCAATACCCCACTGGCACCGGGTCCTCCTAAAAATTTGTGTGGAGAAAAATAAATAGCATCCAGTTTTTCAAGAGGATCAACGGGATGCATGTCAATCTTGACATAAGGCGCCGAAGCTGCAAAATCAACAAAACACAACCCACCATGCTGATGCATAAGTTTGGCCATTTCGTGATAAGGAGTAAAAACTCCGGTAACATTGCTGCAGGCAGTAAAAGCACCAATTTTATAGGACCTGTCGGCGTATTTTTTTAAGGCAGCTTCCAGTTGATTTAAATCTACCAACATATCTTTGCCTGGAGGAATAACGACGACATCGGCTGCAGTAGCGTACCAAGAAGTATGATTGGAATGGTGTTCCATATGAGAAACAAAAACAACCGGACGGGCACGCTTCTCCAAACACTCATTATTAAAAATTTTCCCACACTGCCGTAAACCAAGTATTCGTTGAAGCTTATTTATTGCTGCTGTCATTCCATAGCCAGTATTAATCAGGACATCATCCTTACCAGCATTTACATGTCTTTTTATTGCACATTGGGCTATTTTATAAGCCTGAGTCATCATGGTACCCGTTTCACTCGTTTCGGTATGTGTATTTGAAACAAAGGGACCAAAATCTTTTATCAATTTATCTTCCAGCGACTTATATAATCTTCCGCTGGCTATCCAGTCGGCATAAACTATTTTCTTTTCACCATAAGGACCTATAAAAGAACTATTTATTCCAACAATTTGAGACCTGTATTTGAGGAAATATTCAGATAAGTTCATTCCTTTTTTTGCCAAAAATAATGATTATTTTTTAGCAAAATGAGGATTTCTACACAGAATTTAAATCCATTTAGTAACAAGTTTATTTATTCAGCGATAAAGACTTAGCCCTGATCTTAGTAATAGTGAATTCTGTCCTTCTATTAAGCTGATGCTCTAAATCTGTACATGCCTGACCTTCAATACAATGATTTCTAAGTTTCGTTTCACCATAGCCTTTAGCACTTATACGACTTTCATCAATTCCCATAGAAATGATATATGCTACAGCAGACTCTGCTCTGCGCTGAGAAAGTTTCAGATTGTAAGAATCACTACCTCGTGAATCGGTATGCGAGCCTAATTCGACATCAATTTCCGGATATTCTTTCAGAATTTTCACTAGTTTGTCAAGTTCAATGGCCGCATCAGGGCGAATGTTCCACTTGTCAAAATCATAATAAATATTCTCAAGCACAAACGATTTGCTAACCTCAATTTTATCGAGAACTAATTCAACAAATAAAGTGTCCTTATCGGCAGGAAGATCAGTATTTACTACAATGGAAGCTGAAAAATAACCGTCTTTTACCGCTTTAATTTGGTATGATTTCTTGTATTCCGCAGGAAAATCAAATTTCCCTTTCTCTCCTGACTCTATCGTAGAAGAATGATCATCAACCAAATTCTCTATAGTAAGCGTTACATCTTCCAGGATTTCAATTTTATTATTCAGTAATTTCGCTTTGGTCACACCTGCTATTACAAATTCTTTTGAAAAATAGTAAATGTCATCTCCACCCTTTCCTCCATCACGATTTGACGAAATATAGCCTTTAAAACCGGGTTCAATAATGCAAGGGGAAAAATCATCTTTGGGTGAATTTATTGGGTATTGAAGATTTTTTGGTGCAGTCCAGTTGCCTTTTTCTCCGTGTGAGACAAAAATATCAAGTCCGCCCATGCCGGAATGTCCGTCACTAGAAAAGTATAACTCTCTGTTTTTATCCATTACCGGAAAAGCTTCTTTTTCAGAAGTATTGATATCACTACCAACATTCACAGGTACAGACCATGAACCATCCTCAAGTCGTGTACAATAATAAATATCACTATTACCATAACCACCAGGCATATTAGATACAAAGTATAAAACATTTCCATCGGGAGAAATTGTGGGATGTCCTACAGAATATTCAGCTGAATTATTAAATTCAAATGGTTTGATATCATCCCATTTGTCGCCGTTTAAACGGGCCGAATAAATTTCAAGTCGGTTTACATAAGCCTCAGGGTCTTCCATTTCAAAACTGGTAGGATCGGTATTTACCGGGAGAGGTTTAATGCGCTGCATTTTTGTTAGTGTAAAATATACTCTGTTGGTGGTATAATCAAATGATCCGGGACCATTGTGAAACATACTGTTAACACCCACATTCAATTCAGGTGCACTACTAACATTTGTTCCATCAATATTAGAAATCTTGAAAAGCTTCAAATAAGGATTACCCGTCCATCCAAAAATCTCTTTTTCAGAATAATCAAATCTATCGACTACCCTGTCTGAAGAAAAAAGAAAACCGTTTTTGTAAGGAATTAACCCAAAATCTGAGTTTTCAGAATTTATAGATTCTACATTCTCAACCAAAAATCTTTTAGGTTTAGCCATCCACTCCTTAGCTTCTTCACAGGATGCAATCCACTGATCCAGATTTCCAGCCCTATCAGGAAATAAATCAGCAAAACGTCTAAACTGAGCTTCAGCATTATCGTAATCTCCCGTTGACTTCAGGGCCTGAGCAAAACTAAATACTTCATCTGGAGAATAAATATTGAAAGTATTAATTTTTGACAGCCAAGTTTGAGCTGTATTTATATCATTCATCATAAGATAGCAATGGGCAATATTTTTTATTACCTCGGCTTTCTTTGGCGTTGAATTTTTATATCTGGAATTATAAATATCCAAGGCTTTGGCATATTCGTAATTATCAGCATATTCCTTAGCTTTCTCAAGTTTACTTTGAGAAAAAACCGGATTAGCAACAGTAAAAGCAAATAAGGCCACTATGGTCAATTTGCGAAATATATTCGTTTTCATAATATCTACTTTTTTAATTATTAAAAGAACCTCGGCGTAAGCATTTTAGTCGGAGCTTTCTTTTGAAATGAATACGCCAGAAGAACCTCATGCCCCGAGAATCCGTGTAAAGAAGTCAATGAATAAGTAAACGCATATCCAACTCTTAGCTTATCACTGATAAACATTTCTGTCATTAACAAAACAGCATCTCTTGTGCGCAGGGATTCATCCAGACTTTTACTGTTAAACACGGGTGCTCCGGTTCTGAATGTCCCACCAAACCATATCCGGTTTTTGTAAAGCATAAATGCATTTATATCAATATTCATGGGGGCTCTGAAATCTTCCTTAATCAAAAATCCAGGTTTAAATTTCAGATCGGGGGTAAGATTAAATACATAGCCCGCTGTCAAATAATAATGCTGAACCTGACCAGCTACCAACATATCATAACTGTTTTTTACATTGGCAGTAAGTTCAGAGACTGAAAATCCAGCGTAAAATTTTCTACTGAAAAGAAAGAACCCCAACTTTGAATCGAACCTGGTAAAATCTATTTTATTAACAGGTATCGCAGGATCGTTCTGCATTTCCTCACTCAAAAGATTGCCATTCAGCGAACTGTAGGTTACTCCCGAAGAAACACCCATAGAAAGTCGCATGGTTTGGTTCAATCGTAGTATATAAGAATAACTCCCAAACATACTCTGATTCCTCTGTGCACCTATTTCATCATTAATGAAATGTAAACCAAGTCCCATCGTCTTCATAAAAGGACCTTCCACACTCAACGACTGAGTTACGGGTGCACCATCAAGACCCGCCCACTGTGCTGAATACAATCCTGTAATATTTACCAGTCCTTTAGTTCCCGCATAAGCTGGGTTTATTACCAACTGATTGAATATATACTGACTGTATTGTGTATTCTGCTGTGCTTGGCCAATTAAACTGATCAGCATCAAAGCAAAGACATATATTGTTGTTTTCATAATAGTTAAATTAATTGATTACCTTAAAATTGTGACATAACCACTGTAGGTGTTTTCTCCACCACACATCTTTACTTTGAGCATGTAGAAATAGGTTCCTTCTCCCAGACCGCTACCATCCCAATTATTCTGATACCCATTAACTGTAAGTACTTCATTTCCCCATCTGTTAATAATAACCAGTTCGTTTTCGGGAAAAATTTCCAGATTTTTAATCACCCAGTAATCATTGTATCCATCCCCGTTGGGAGAAAAAGCATTGTTCATTTCAGGAACTACAGTTATTTCTTCAAAGCCAATACTGATAGATTGTGTGGTTTTGCAATTATTCATATCAGTAACAGTTATTGTATGATCACCCGGAGTCAGATTGACTGCCTGTAAAGAGGTTTCTCCATTTGACCACGATACATTGTAGGGACTAACACCACCTTCTACAGATATTTCTGCACTTCCATAAGTTTTGTAAAGACAATCTGCCTGAGTTAAAGACTCTATATTGATTAAAACAGGCTGCTGAGGAGTAATTTCAAAATCAACAGAAGCAGGGCAACCATGAACATCTCTTACAATGATATTATGATCTCCTGCTGGCAGATCAGTTAATGTGCTTTCAGCAACAGCAGTTCCACCATTTAATGAATAAGTGTATGGACTGAACCCGCCATGAGCGACCACTTCAACAACAGCGTCACTTACATTATAACAAAGATTTTCTGTTGTAATTAAAGCTTCTGCTTCCAGTGTATTCAAACTAGCGACTGAAACAGGAATCACCTGACTGAAACATCCGTTGGCATCCTCAACATAAACACTTATTACAGTCCCAATTGTCAAATTGTCAAAAATATTTGTTGTCATGTAAGTCTGGCCACCATCAATAGAATACTGATAAGGAGCAACGCCTCCATTGGCCGTAATTTCGATTCCAACTTCACCAGTACGACAATTATTACTGTAATCAACCACAATAGGTTGAGGCGAAATAACTTCAGTCTCGATTGTAGATTCACATCCATTTTCGTCGATTACAACAATGGAATAAATGCCAGCTGATAGTCCGTCGAAGACATTACTTGTTTGAGCCATTCCACCATTAATGTAGTAAGAATAACTACCTGTTCCACCCAAAGCATTGACTGTGACCTGTCCATCCATGGAAGCAAAACATGAAGCTTGATTATTCACATCAGCTGTCAAAGTTATAGATTCAGGATTTGCAATTACAACCGAAGGTACTTCAACAGAACAACCGTTTTCGTCATTCACCATGACAGTATAAGAGCCAGAAGACAAGTTTTCAAACATATTAGAAACCTGACTTATACCACCATTTAAAGCATAATTAAGATTCCCAGAACCACCAGCGGCATTTACAATAATCTGACCGTCAGAATTATTGAAACATGAAACCTGTGCGGAAGCCTGAACATCAGCAATAATTCCATCGGGATTAGCGATACTTACTGCTGGCATTTCAATATAACATCCATTGGCGTCAATAACTACAATGGAATATTGACCTGAAGTCAAACTTTCAAACACATTGGATAATTGCGATACGCCTCCATTAATTGAATAACTGAGCGTACCCGTTCCACCTTGAGCAGTAACAACTATCTGACCATCATTTGAATCATGACACAATACCTGTTCCGAGGCATTTACATTCGCTGTCAGGTTCGAAGGATTTGCAATTACAATTTCTGAAGAAATGGCAGTACAGTTATTTTCATCCATCACAGTAATAATATAATTTCCAGAGGATAATCCTGAAAAAATGTCTGATGTCTGAGCGATGCCTCCATTTAAAGAATAAGAATATGATCCTGTACCACCTTGTGCCTGAACATTTATCTGCCCATCCATACCTCCGGCACAACTAACCTGAGTTGACCCCTGAACAGATATTTCAAGTACAGTGGGGTTTAAAATTTCAACCATATTTGTAACTGCAGTGCAACTATTGGCATCTGAAACAACAACAGAATATGACCCAGCAGTCAGATTATTGAAAACATTTGATGATTGACTGTTTCCTCCATTCAAAGAATAATTGTAGTTACCTGTTCCCCCTTGGGCATTAACTATAACTTCCCCGTCTGACAAATCATTACAAGAAACCTGATTGCTACCACTAAGATCAGCAACCACAAGCGCAGGATTAGAAACAACAATAACAGGAATGGTAAACTGGCAATTCATTTGATCATATACAATAATTGTATATGTCCCTGCAGAAAGTCCAGCAAAAATATTCGAAGTCTGAACTCCGCCGCCATTCAGGCTATAACTGTATGGAGATGTTCCACCGTTTGCAGTCACTGTGATTGTGGCATCACTCATATTATTACATGATATCGGGGTTGTCACATATCCAGTAGCTGAAAAACGGGAAGGATTGGCAATAAATAATGGTGCTTGTAAGGATGCTGAACAACCATTTTCATCTATTACTTCTAATATATAATTTCCGGAAGAAAGTCCGGTAAATGTATTCGAAGTCTGAAAAGCACTACCATTCAAAGAATAAGAGTAATATCCTGTTCCTCCTAAAGCTGTAACAACAATAGTTCCATCCGAGGAATTATTACAAGACACTTGAAGACTTGCATGAGCTGTTACGGTTAACATTTGCGGATTGTCAATAATTGAAGTGCTGGTCGTATAAGAGCATCCATTTGCATCTGTGACTAATACCACATAAGAGCCGGCAGACAAATCACTAAACAGATTAGAAGCCTGAGCAACACCTCCATTTAATGAAAACATATAATTGCCATTTCCACCAGAAACTAAAACGGTAAGTTCTCCATCACTGGCATCGTGACAAGAAACCTGAGAAGAGGCTTGCGAACTGGCAACCAAAATTTGTGGACTGGAAATAGTTACTGCCGAAGTTGAAGTTGAACAACCATTTTCATCTGATACAACTACTGTATAGGAACCCGATTGCAGACCGGAAAATACATTTAAACTTTGTCCAAGACCTCCATTTAATGAGAAGCTTATTGCTCCGGTACCTCCCTGGTATTCGACAGTTATTTCTCCATCCATTGAACCAAAACAAGAAACCTGAGAAGTCCCATTTGCACTTGCAACTAATAATGAAGGATTAGCAATGTTAACTTCGGAAGTGGAAACAGAACATCCATTTACATCAGAAACTATGATGCTGTAATTACCAGAAATAAGTCCTGAAAAAATGTTTGACGTTTGTACACTTCCGCCATTTAATGAATAATTCAACGCTCCCGTTCCGCCTTGTGCATTAACTATAATCTCACCATCAGCGGCATTATTACAGGAAGACTGTGCTGATCCAGTAGCAGTTGCTGTAAGCATTACAGGATTTGCGATCGTTACTGAAGAAGTCGTTACATTACATCCGTTGATGTCAGAAACAACTACGGTGTAAGTTCCGGCGATACGTCCGATGAAAATATTCGAAGTCTGTGATGTGCCTCCGTTTAAGGAATAAAGATAAGCTCCGGTTCCGCCATTGGCTGTGACAGT
>PHDH01000081.1 GCA_002840935.1 Bacteroidetes bacterium HGW-Bacteroidetes-21
ACAAGAATTCTTTAGCTAAATAGTGTCCTTTGTGATTATCTTAGTGCCCTTAGTGGTTAATGTATTTTCTACCACAAGGTACACAAGGAAGGCACAAGGATTCTTTAGGTAAATAGTGTCCTTTGTGTAAACTTAGTGTCCTTAGTGGTTAATGTATTTTCAACCACAAGGTACACAAGGAAGGCACAAAGATCACAAGGATTCTATAGCTAAATAGTGTCCTTTGTGTAATCTTAGTGCCCTTTGTGGTTAATGTATTATCTACACAAGGTACACAAGGATTCTATACATTCATTTTAAAGTAGTACTGGCTTGGTCTGGAAAGACGGAGAAATAAAAAAAAGCCCTTGAATTTCAAGAGCTTCTTTTGTTGTCCTGCTAGGAATCGAACCCAGAATTTCAGAACCAGAATCTGACGTGTTGCCAATTACACCACGGGACAATGATGACGCAAAATTAATAAAAAATTTTATTGAAAAAATATTTTTCAATAAATGATTATAAAAAAAAACGCTTGCACAAAAGGATATTGTTGTGAAATGTTATCATTCTACATGAATCATTTTAGCATACTGAAAGTTACCTGCCGAAATCTTCAAGAGATACATGCCCGGAGCTAAATTTGGGGTGTAGATTTTTTGGGATAAATCGCCTGTCTTTTCCGATTTTTGATTCAATTTTCGACCTTGTAGTGTATAAATTTCAACCGAAAAACCGATTTGTTTTTTCTGCGCCTGTATTACAAAATAATCGTTGGCCGGATTGGGACTGATAGTAAAAGGAAATTCCTGTGTATGCTCTATGCCGGACAAAACACCTCTAAGATATATTGGCGCCGACCATATCCTGTTTCCATCTGCCTGTATGGCACGAACAAAGACATACTTATCGTTGAAAAGTGTAAGATTTATAGTTGTATCGATATCAGTCCAGGAAGAAAAACTTTCAATAACGCCTTGACTGGAGACCAATTCAACTAAAACCCATGCTTCCAGATCAGCGTCAGAAATCCGGATATTGAGGGACATATTGTAAAATCGCTGCAATGAACTACCCATTGGAGTCTGATCAATAGATATCCAGATGGCTGCATTTTTATCCATGGTGGCGAAAGTTCGTCCACTGTCGATTGCCTGAAAAAGATTTGCTCGCGATAAACGATGAGCCCAGATACCTGTCCGGTTATTGTTCATGGTGCCCCAATTGGCCGAATGGTTATCCTGATTGAAAGCGGGGGAGAGGTGCCAACCTTTATTTAGTGAAAATTCGTAAAAGTCGGTTGCTTGTTCTATGCTCTGAAATTCTAAGAGGGAAAAAACAGAATCTACGGTAGTGCCGGCATAATCAAAGCTATTCCAGTTATTAAATGAAGACGATCTTCCCGGGTGATTGAACTGAGCTCTGGCGGCGGGTACAGATAAAACCCATTGAGTGAATCCTGCCCAATCGTATAGATAATCCTGATCCGGTAAAGAAGGAGATTGAAAAACATCGCAATGGCCATAGTAGGGAGAAGTCCATTCAAAGCCAAAAATGCCTGTAAATTCGTTAGCAACTGTGAAACTGTCTGCCGCATGTTGTATTTCGGTGTATTCTGCCGGTGTAAGTAATTCACAATGATCGGTCACTGCAAGAAAGTCGAGTCCGGCAGTATCGCGGGCATATTTATAGGCATAGGCAGGAGTCATTACTCCGTCAGAAAAACCGGTATGACTGTGAAGATTACCGTAATAGACTTGAAGATTGTCTTGAGCAAAAACAATAAAGAAACAAATTACGAGAAGATTAGTAAGAAAATATTTCATGTCTTGTGTCTACGACACAAAGATACGAATTACATTTCCTGTCTGATGACTTCGGCCAGTCTTTTTACACCCTCTTTGATTTCGTCAATAGAAACATAGGAGAAGTTCAAACGCATGGAATTTTTTCCGCTGCCATCGCAGAAGAAAGCAGATCCGAGCACATAAGCAACATTTTTTTCTATGGCTTTTGGGAACAGTTTTTCGGCATCCATATGTTCGGGCATGGTAAGGAAAAGGAATAATCCACCTTCGGGTTCTGTCCAGGTAACACCATGAGGCATATGCAAACGGAAGCTCTCGAGCATAGCATCCCTTTTTTGTCGATACGAATTGATTGTTTTGTTTACATTGATGTCAAACAGACCTTTTTCGAGATATAAGGCAGCAATTTTCTGAACAAAAGCAGAAGTGCAAAGGTCGGCTGACTGCTTTGCTACAACAAATTTGTCGACAATTTCTTCATGAGCCAATACCCATCCGATACGAAAACCGGGTGCAAACGTTTTTGAAAATGTTCCAAGTGTAATGACAGAACCGGTACCGTCCAGTTCGTACATCATGCGCTGAGGCTTGCCGTTGAAACGTATTTCTCTGTAGGGACTGTCCTCAACGATCAAGATATTATGTTTATGAGCTACATCAATGATTTCAATTCTTCTGCTTTCGGGCATAGTAATGCCGGCGGGATTCTGGAAATCAGGAATGATGTAGATGAATTTTGGCATTTTGTTAATTTGCTTCAGCTCATTCAGTTTTTCGTCCAGTAAATCTGCACGCATACCGTGATTGTCGAGGGGAATACCTACACATTCGGCACCATAACTGTTAAAAGCACTGAGACCACCTAGGTAGCTAGGGAGTCCGCAAATAATTTTATCTCCGCGATTGATGAATATTTTACCCAATAAATCAAGACCTTGTTGAGATGCTGTGGTAATAATCAGGTTATCTACTTTAACATTTAACCCATCTTTAATATATCGGTCTATTAGAAGTTTTCTCAGCTTGGGATCTCCTTCGGTAGCACCATATTGCAACGCTTGGGTTCCTTCATTTTTGAGTACTTCAGAAACAATTGACTGAAGATCGCTTACTGGAAATGAATCGGGAGAGGGCAGGCCACCGGCAAATGAAATAATTTCGGGACGCTGGGTAAGTTTCAACAATTCACGAATTATTGAACGCTTCATGCTGCTGATACTTATAGAATAGATTTGATCAAGATTTGTTACCATAGTTCTTTTTTTACGTTTGAATAAAGTTAAAAGTAATAATGGAATTGACAAAATAAAAAATGCAGGAAATGTTAATAAACATATTTCCTGCATTAGTGAATCGTTGTTATTTTTTTATCTCCAATGGAGGTAGGTATCGACCAATTTTCGTATTTCGTCGTTTTTGCCGAATAGTTTTTCACTCAGTCCTTTATCATCGAATGACTTGAGGAGAGATATCTGACTTTCTATGGTTCCTTCGGGGAAAATGCCGAAATTTTCAAAAACTTTACGATGGGCTTGAAGTTCTTCTGCTGCCTCGAAACAAGACACAGGAAGTTGTTTCAGAGAATTGGCTTTATCTTTATGCTCATCTTTAAAAATATTGACAGCCACATAAGTCTTTTCTGCAATTTCCAACGCATTTTTATTTTCAAATCCCATACGACCTGCAATAAGAATGCCTGCCAGCAGCATGTGAATATCTGCTGAACCGTCGGGCGACCTGAGTTCAACGGTTTGTTTGCCTGAAGCCTCAACCTGACAAGGCTTTTCGTTTGGATTGGCATCAAAAATCATATTCGAATTTCCGGCCCAACCTAAGGGTACTCTGACCAAAACAGAGCGGTTGCGATCGCCCCAGCAAATGTTGGTGGGTGCTTCCTGATGTGGAACAAGGCGCAGGAATGAAGTAGGGATGGTGTTTCCAAAAGCAGTGAGAGGTCCGGCATATTCAACTAGACCAGCAATGAGTTTGCGGGCTTCCTGACTGAGCTTGCCTTCGTGTATCATCATATTTTTTCCTTCTTTTTCAAGAAGCATATGTATATGCATACCGCTACCAGCTTTTCCAACTGTAATTTTCGGGGCAAAACTAATTACAACCCCATATTCGTAAGCCAGTTTACGTAATATCCAACGCGCAATTACAAGTTGGTCAGCAGCTTCGGTCACATCGCAGGGGAGAAATTCAATTTCATGCTGCTCGTAAAGTTCGCTTTCAGTAGTGAAATTACCTACTTCCGAATGTCCATATTTTATTTTTCCACCACACTCTGTAATCAACTTCATGGCTTCGTTTCGCAAATCATTCCATTTAATATAAGGAGTGGATGCATGATAGCCTTTCTGGTCGACTGCCGGATAGTCGGTATTTTTTTCTGAGATAACATAGTATTCAAGCTCTCCCAGTGCTTTGAAATTGAAACCGGTGACTTCTTTGAATTTTCTGTATGCTTTCTTCAAAATATAATCAGGAGCCGATTCTAATGGCTTTCCTTCATTATTATAATAGGAACATAAAATATCTACAGCAGGAATCTCTGAAAATGGATTGTGAAAAGCCGTAGAATAGCGGGGAAGGACATATAAATCACTCGAACCAGCCTCAATATAAGAGAAAAGACTCGATCCATCGACGCGTTCGCCACAGGTCAAAATACTGTTTAAATACTCGGGACTATGTATATAAATATTGAGTGTTTTCAGTTTTCCGTCTCCGGCCATATATCTAAAATTGACCATTTCGATCTGATTGTCAAGGATATATTTGATAATATCGGCCTTAGTAAATTCTCTCGATGGCTTTCTGAGAAAGTTCTCAATCTTGCTTGCTGAATACCACGTATTTTCCATATTGTTTATTTGTTCATAAAATGTTGATAAAAATACAAAAAATGTTTTATATAAAAATTGTCATTTTAGAATAATAAGTTTGATATTTTTGTAATCTCATGTTTTTCTTCATTTCTAAAATATTAGCCTTTCTTCTATCCCCATTAACATGGCTATTTTCTGCCTTGCTGGCAGCTTATTTTTGCCGTGATAAAGTTCAATCCCGGCGAATTTTACTCTTTTCTTTGCTAGGATTCTATCTTTTGACGAATTCTTTCCTTGTGGATGAATGTATGAGAAAATGGGAAGTGAAGCAAAAGGATACATTAATATATAGTGAACACTATGACTATGGCATTGTACTCGGGGGAATCATGACCGGATATGTCTTTAAGGGTCGACAGATTATTTTCAACAGGAGCGTAGATCGATTAATGCAGGCCGTCCTTCTTTATAAAAAAGGGGTGATATCTAAAATTGTATACACTGGAGGATCGGGTAGTATATTGGATAGGGACATGATTGAAGCCAAATATGTAAAAGATTACCTCCTGTCTATCGGAATACCTGATTCTGCAATCATTGTCGAGTGTAAGTCCAAAAACACCTATGATAATGCAGTTTTCACTAAAGAACTGATTGGGGCTGATCCTTCCCGAAGTGATTTGCTTATTACATCGGGGTATCACATGCGTCGCTCAATGGCTTGTTTCGAAAAAGCTGGCTTTAACGTACATCCATATGCCGTTGATTTGTGCTCTGGGAAAAGGAAATTTGTGTTTGATCACCTTTTTATTCCCAATTTAAGTGCTCTTGACAAATGGGATATGCTTATTCATGAGTGGATGGGCTTTGTTTCATATTACTTTGCGGGGTACATCTGATTTGAAAATATTTTAAATCTTTTTCGATTTTTGTTGAAAAAAATATTTGGAGAAAATAAAAACTTGTCATAATTTTGACCATATGGTTAAACTAATTAATTAAACTTATTAGTTAATATAAAATGACAGCAAAAGAAAAAGATCAGCAAATAGAAGTCACCATTCTTAATGCAGCTCGCAAAGTCTTTGTTCAAAAAGGATACGACGGTGCACGTATGCAGGAAATAGCAGATGAGGCAGGGATTAATAAGGCATTATTACATTACTATTTCCGTAATAAAGAAAAGTTGTTTCTTGCAATATTTGTAGAAGCTCTTGAGTCTTTCATTCCAAAAATTGGAGAAATATTGCAGGATAATAGCTCCTTATTCGAAAAGATAGAGAAGATCACCGAAGTCTACATTAACATGCTGAAGTTAAATCCTTATGTGCCCATGTTCATACTGCATGAATTGCAAAATCATCCTGAATTCTTCATTGATATTTTGCAAAACAAAGGAGGTATCAGGCCTATGAAGGTAATGGAGCAATTACAGAAAGAGGTAAATGAAGGAAAAATTCGTCCGGTGGATTTCAGACAGGTTTTTGTTTCGGTTATTTCGATGTGTATTTTCCCCTTTGCTGCCAAACCCTTGTTGCTGGGGATGCTTTTTAACAATGATGAAGCTGCCTGGGACATTTTTCTGGAAGAACGCAAAAAATTCATTCCCCAACTGATTAAAGAATCGTTAAAAGTCAAGTAATATGAGACTTCTGCTAATAATTATCATGATACTTCCAGTCAGCGTTTGGGCACAAAGCTCTTCGGTGAATTTGGATGATTGTATTGTCAAAGCAATTGCCAAGTGGCCTGGATCAGGCAATGCAAACAATTCGTTGGAAATGGGGTATTTAAAGGAGCGCAACGCAAAAAACAGTCTCTATCCTCAGATGACTGTCAATGGGCAGGCTTCCTGGCAATCGGATGTAACTCAAGTGACGCTTCCGATTCCCAATCTGACACTTCCAGAGATTCCCCACGATCAATATAAAATTTACCTGGACGTGAATCAGACTTTATACGACGGTGGCATATCCGGCTCTCGCAGCAGGATAGAAGCACTGACCGCCAGCAGCGACTCTGTTCAGGTAATGGTGGATGCCCGAAAAATTAAAGAAACAGTCATCGACTTATATTATAATGTAATCTATTTCAGAAAAGCCCAGGAAGTTGCCGAAGCACAGTTGCTGCGTCTGAATAAGCGATTGGAAAGCATGAAATCTTCAACTATTAACGGGGTGCTTTCGGGAAATGACTATTTACTCTTTAATGCTGAAGTAAAAAAAGCAGAGCAAGGGTTAGAAGATTTGAAAATGAATGAGTTGTCTGTGCTTCAGTCACTCTCAATATTAATAGGGCAGGATTTATTGCCCGAAACAACATTTGAATTACCAGTACAATCGACGACACTGTCAACCGAAGTCATGCGACCCGAATTTACTCTTTTTGGGATGCAGAAAGATCTATTTACCTTATCCCAGAATTTATCCGGAAGAACTTTACGTCCACGTCTTTCTGCCTTTGCCCAAGGGGGATATGGCCGCCCTGCACTGAATATGTTCTCGACAACTTTCGATAGCTATCTAATGGCTGGTGTGCGGTTTAACTGGAATTTCTACGATTGGGGACAAGCCAAACGCGACAAACAAATATTTGAAATCAGAAAAAAGACGGTTGAGAATATGGAAGGTAATCTCCGACAAAATATTGACATTCAACTAAATCAACAAAAACATGAAATCGACCGCATCGATAGGCAGTTAAAGAAAGATGACGAAATTGTAGAAATCTACAATCAGGTGTTGCATAATTCTGAGACTTCGCTGGAGCAAGGCATCATAACCCCGGTTGATTATCTGGAAAAAGAGACTCTGCACAAAGTAGCCATGCTGGAAAAAGTCAAACACGAAGTGCAACTCATGAAAGCCCGCACGGCCTTACGTTTTATTCTAGGTGAAATATAATGAAAAACAATAAACATATGAAAACGAAATCAACTCTCTGGATAGTCGTTGTTTCAATGCTTCTGACAGCATGTTCAGGTTCCGATAATTCCTCTGATGGATATGGCAGTTTCGAAGCCGAAGATTGCCTTTTGTCTGCCGAATTGCCCGGAAAAATCATTGCTTTTGATGTCTCCGAAGGGGATAAAGTAGATTCAGGCAAGGTGCTGATGGTGATAGACACCATTCCTTTGTACCTTAAAAAACAGCAACTGGAGTCGTCGCAAAAAGCAATTGGCTCTAAGGTATCTGGTATTGTAGCTCAAATTGCTGTATTAGAGAAGCAAAAAGAGCAAATCGAAATCGAAATTAAAAGAATGGAAAAATTGGTTGCATCACAATCTGTTCCTTCAAAGCAACTTGACGACCTAAGAAATCAATCAGAGGTTCTTAAAAAGCAAATCGAATCGGTTCGCACGCAGAATGCACCCGTAATGTACGAACTGGAGTCACTTGGATTTCAGGTAAAACAACTGGACGATCAGATTTTCCGGTCTGTCATTCATGCTCCTTGTAATGCAACTGTTGTAGAGAAATATGCAGAAGCATATGAGTATGTGTCACCCGGGAAAGGAGTTTGCAAAATAGCAGGTATGCAGTTTATGTATCTCCGTGCTTATGTTGACGAGACAAGTCTTTCGAAAATCAAAACCGGCACTACGGTTCGCGTATTGTTTGATGAAAATGATGCCATTGCAGAACTGCCCGGAACCGTTACCTGGATTTCACCCGAAGCCGAATTTACGCCCAAAACCATTCAAACACGCGATGAGCGTGCCAGTTTGGTCTATGCGGTAAAAATCAAAGTGGCAAACGACGGTCGCATAAAAATAGGAATGCCCGGAGAATTTGTAATTGCAAAATAATGGCAGCCATCGACATTCAGAATATTGTCAAGACTTACGGGGAGAAAAAAGCCCTGAACGGAGTCTCACTTTCGATAGAAAAGGGAGAACTGTTCGGACTCATTGGACCTGACGGTGCGGGGAAGACTTCTCTGATGCGGATTCTTGTTACTTTGCTACTGGCTGATTCAGGTACAGCTGCCATGTCGGGTCATGATGTGGTAACAGATTATAAAACTATTCGGAATATAACAGGCTATATGCCAGGGCGTTTTTCGTTGTATCAGGATTTGACGGTAGAAGAAAATCTCAACTTTTTTGCTACTATTTTTGGAACCACCATTAAGGAAAATTATTCATTGATACGCGATATTTATGTCCAGCTCGAGCCTTTCAAAGACCGCAGGGCAGGGAAATTGTCGGGAGGAATGAAGCAAAAGCTGGCATTATGTTGCGCTTTAATTCACCGACCCGAAATCCTGATTCTTGATGAACCAACAACAGGAGTTGATGCCGTTTCCCGGCGTGAGTTTTGGGAACTGCTAAAGTCGTACAAAAATGAAGGTATCACGACTTTTGTCTCGACGCCCTATATGGATGAAGCCGGCTTGTGTGAACGTATTGCGCTGATTCAGGACGGTCATATTATGGATACCGATAGCCCTGATGAAATAATCCGACGTTTTCCCTTGCCTTTGTATACTGTCAAAGCTTCACCCATGACCGAAGTTTTACATGCATTAAGGAGTTTCGGGCAGGCACCTCAAGTCTGGATTTTTGGGCAAGAAATACATTTTGTAGCAAGCGAACATGATATCAGTGAAGATAAAATTCGTCAGTATTTGACAGACAAAAACCTAAAAGTGGATAAAGTGGAAATAATAACACCTGGAATAGAAGATTGCTTTTTATGGAACATGAGAAAGTCATAAATTCAGCGCCTGTTATTCAGGTCAAAAACATGTATAAGCGTTTCGGTTCGTTTATCGCAAATAACGACCTGACTTTTGACGTGTATAAAGGCGAGATCTTTGGCTTTCTGGGAGCTAATGGCGCCGGAAAAACAACGGCCATGCGAATTTTATGTGGATTATCCAGTCCAAGTTCAGGCGAAATACAGGTTGCTGGTTTCGACATTTATAAACAAGTAGGGCAGATTAAAAAAAATATTGGCTACATGAGCCAGAAATTCTCTTTGTATGAGGATCTTACAGTCTACGAAAACATGCGATTATTTGGTGGTATATACGGACTTACAAATAAGGAAATAAAAGAAAGGTCAGCCAACTTATTGCAAATGCTTGGATTTGAGAATGCACGCAATACGCTGATTAAGGATATTCCTCTGGGATGGCGTCAGAAACTGGCTTTTTCGGTGGCATTGATACATAAACCAAAAATTGTTTTTCTGGACGAACCTACCGGAGGTGTCGATCCTATGACACGACGCCAGTTTTGGGAAATGATACACGAGACAGCAGCAGGTGGTACAACTATCTTTGTCACTACGCATTATATGGACGAAGCCGAATATTGTGATCGTGTTTCTATTATGGTGGATGGCGAAATCAGGGTCATGGGTCCCCCGGCTGAATTGATTCAGCGTTTTGGCGTGGAAAATATGAACGAAGTATTTATAAAACTGGCACGGGCTAAATCAACGGAGTTATGAAAAGATTCATAGGTTTTGTTCGCAAGGAGTTTCTCCATATTTTCCGAGACTGGCGTACCATGTCGGTCTTATTTGGCATGCCGGTAGCTCAGTTGATGCTTTTTGGATATGTCATCACCAACGAAATTAAAGATGCCCCCATGGCGATCATGGATCCTTCGCACGATACATACAGTATGGATATCACATCCAGACTTACTTCCTCAGGATATTTTCTTTCCGAAAGAAATATTTCCAATCATAAAGAAATTGAGCCGGTTTTCAGAGAAGGAAAAGTCAAAATTGCTGTAGTCTTCCCGAATAATTTTATCCAACAGGCGCAAAGAGAACGAAAAGCTACCATACAGGTCATAACCGATGCTTCTGAACCGAATACAGCCAATATTCTTGCCAGTTACACCGAATCAGTTGTGTTAAAATACGCCATGTCGCTTCAGAAAAGCAGTGGAATGGGTATTCGCATTGAGCCCAAAATGATGTATAATCCTACACTTAAAGGCGTATATCTTTTTGTTCCGGGTTTAATTGCCATGTTGCTGATGCTTATTTCAGCGCTCATGACATCTATTACTATTACACGGGAAAAGGAGCTGGGAAATATGGAAATACTCTTAGTCTCACCTCTAAAACCAGCACAAATTATTCTGGGTAAAGTGCTGCCATATTTTCTTCTGAGTTTTTCAAGCGCTGTTCTGATCCTATTGACAGGATATTTTATCTTTGGCGTTCCCATTGTAGGAAGCATTGTTTTATTGTTGGCCGAGACCATGTTGTTTATTCTTATGGCATTGTCGCTGGGAATTCTCATTTCAACAGTCACTTCAAGTCAGCAGGTAGCCATGATGATTTCTATGGTAGCTTTAATGCTGCCTACCATATTGTTATCAGGCTTTATCTTTCCTGTGGAGAACATGCCTGAAGTTATGCAATGGCTATGTAAAGCGATGCCTCCCAAGTACTTTATTACTATCGTTCGAGGGATAATGCTTAAAGGGAATGGTCTGGACGTTTTATGGGATGAGACCCTTGTACTTTCGGGTATGACGCTGTTTTTAATGATACTGAGTATGAAAAAATTTAAAAAACGTCTGGCCTGATGAGAACAATACTTTTTTTAATTCAAAAGGAGTTTCTCCAGATCCGACGAAATAAATCGATGCTTCCGATAATTTTCGTTTTACCTATTGTTCAATTGCTGATTCTTGTTCAGGCTGCGACTTTTGACCTGAAAGACGTTCATTTTGCAATTGTCGATCAGGACCGTACTCCAACATCAGAAGCATTAATCAGAGATTTTTCGTCTTCGCCCTATTTTAAGACTTCAGCATATTGCATGAGTGTTGAAGAAGCCACCTCGAAGCTCTACGATGGAACTGCCGGAATGGCTATGGTGATTCCCAAAGGCTTTAGTCGAAGTTTAGTTGAAGGCCGGGGAGATGCCTCAGTGCAATTGCTCGTGGATGCTGTCAATGGAACAAATGCCGGATTGATACAAGCCTATTCGACAAGGATTATCGGACGTTTTTCGTTACATCAGGCGACATCAAATCCCGTTGTTATTCCGGAAGCCTTTAAACCCGTAACATTGACGGTAGAAACACGCCACTGGTATAACCCCGAACTGAATTTCAAAACTTTTATGGTTCCTGGCATTCTGGTTTTACTGGTAACTATTATTGGGTTTATGATCAGCGGAATGAACGTAGTAAGGGAAAAAGAAATTGGGACCATAGAACAATTAAATGTTACCCCCGTTAAAAAATATCAGTTTATCATTGGTAAGATGATACCTTTCTGGATCATTGGATTATTTGAATTGTCTCTTGGCCTTTTAGTAGGGAAGCTGGTTTTTGATATTCCAATGGAAGGAAGTCTGTGGCTGATTTTTCTTTCTGCTGCCGTTTACCTCATTGTTGTTTTATCTATGGGATTGCTCGTTTCGACTATGTCCGACAATCAGCAACAATCGATGTTTATCTCTTTCTTTATCATGATGATATTCATTCTGATGAGTGGTTTGTTTACCTCAGTGGATAATATTCCCGATTGGGCAAAAGTTATTAATACTTTCAATCCTGTAGCATACTTTATTCGTATCATGCGCATGGTCTTGCTCAAAGGATCTGAATTCATGGATATCACACACGAACTGCTTAGCATACTTGGCTTGGCTGTTCTCATGGCTTCGCTGGCTGTGTGGAGATATAAGAAGACTACATAAATTCTACACCATTCGTTTCTTGGGTTATTCTTTTTCATGCACTGAATAAAACGCATATTATTGTTCTGTAAACTAAGTAGTAGCGCTCATTTATATTTCAGTAAGAAGTGGATCAATCACAAAAAAGGCTTTCCTTTTCAGAAAAGCCTTTGATGTGATATGTGATATTTTGCTAAAACAGTCCGCTGATATTTCCGTCTTTATCAATGTCAATTATCTCAGCGCTGGGTATTTCTGGTAAACCGGGCATACGCATGATTGTTCCTGCAATGGGAATCACAAAACCTGCACCGGCAGCGATTTCGATTTCGCGAATTTTCACCGTAAAATCACGGGGACGACCTTTTTTATAGGGATCATCGGAAAGTGATTTTTGTGTCTTTGCAATACAAACAGGAAGATTTCCCAATCCAAGTTCGTTAATTTTTGCAATATCTTTTTTTGCTTGAATAGTATATTCTACGTTTTTTGCGCCGTATATGCGTGTTGCGATCGTCTCTATTTTCTTCTCTATTGTCCATTCGAAATCATACAAAGGTTTAAAACAAGTTTTGCAACTGTCGGCTGCAGCAACAACCATTTTTGCCAACTCTTCTGCTCCTGCACCGCCTTTGGCCCAAGATTCGTTTAGGGAAACATTTACACCAATTTCTTTGCAATGATCTCGAATAACCTGAATTTCTTCTTCGCTGTCGCTATCAAAACGGTTTATGGCCACTGTGGGATTAAAATTAAAAGCTCTTAGATTTTCCACATGCTTGTCCATGTTTTCCAGACCTTTACGAACGGCATCTGGATTAGGGATACTCAGTTCTTTCAGTTTTGCCCCTCCGTGATATTTCAAGGCACGAATAGTGGCCACCAAAACAGCTGCATTGGGGAATAACTTGCCATACTGTGACTTGATATCGAAAAACTTTTCAGCTCCCAGTTCAGAGGCAAAACCAGCTTCGGTTACAACATAATCACTGAGACTCATGCCCATTTTGGTCGCCAGAATAGAATTTGTACCCTGAGCAATATTGGCAAAAGGTCCTCCGTGAATAATGGCAGGTGTTCCTTCAATGGTCTGAACCAGGTTGGGCTTAATAGCATCTTTAAGAAGAGCTGCCATTGCACCATTGGCTTTTAGGTCACGTGCAAATATTGGTTTTCCTTCATAGGTATCGCCAATATATATATTGCCCAGTTTTTCTTTTAAATCTTCCAGACTTTGTGAAAGACATAATGTTGCCATGACTTCGCTGGCAGCTGTAATGTCAAAGCCCGTCTCACGGGGTATGCCTTCTGTCACACCACCTAAACCTACTACAAGTTTACGAAGGGAGCGGTCGTTCATATCAATAACCCTTTTCCAGCGAATAGTACGGGGATCAAGACCCAGATTGCGTGTTTTACTTTGTAAATTATTATCGATGAGTGCGCTTAACAAATTATGCGCTTTTTCAATGGCAGATAAATCGCCGGTAAAATGCAAGTTGATATCTTCCATGGGTAATACCTGACTGTGACCACCGCCAGCAGCTCCCCCTTTAATGCCGAAAACAGGGCCCAGAGAGGGTTCTCTTAATACAACTGTTGTTTTGAGACCAATGCGGTTCATGGCCTGCGCCAAACCAATGGAGGTAGTAGTCTTTCCTTCTCCTGCAGGAGTTGGTGTAATAGCAGTAACTAAAATTAATTTACTTTGTGCTACTTTATCAGGATTAATCAAATGTAAGGGTAGTTTTGCCTTGTATTTGCCATAAAATTCCAGGTCGTCTTCTGAAAGTCCCAGATTACGAGCGATTTCCTTCACAGGTTTCATCGTGGTCTCACGTGCAATATCAATGTCAGATTTCATAATTTATATTTTTGTTATAAAAGTAAGACATTTGTAACAGATAGTGCAAGTTATTTAAAATGAATATAAATAAAATTTGTTAAAAATCAAATAAGTATCTGCATAACTCTGGTTCGTCCTTTTAGGCACCGAAGTGAAACGAAGGTGACTAGACGAATCAGCCACTTTAAGGCATATTTGATTTAAAGTTTTCAAAAGCTCTTTGGTTCGTATGTCTTGCATCACTAGGTTCGTCGGGGGACGAACCCACCTTTGTTAAATAGACGAACCTCTAAGAGGTTGTTTAAAAACGATAAATAATTATCATATACATATGACAATCAGTTTGTTGATTCAATAATAATTCGTATC
>PHDH01000082.1 GCA_002840935.1 Bacteroidetes bacterium HGW-Bacteroidetes-21
GATCTCTTAGTAAAATATTGCGTGTAATATTTGCCAAAATAATATCTGCTCTTTTTTCTGTAATGGAAGAAACATCCCCATATATACAGGCCACATTTTTAATTTTATTTAATTCCACAGCCTTACACGCCGACTCATAAGCGTTCATATCATTATCCACAGCAAGTACTTCGGAAGCGCCTAAAATGGATGCAAGAATTGCGAGGACACCCGTTCCTGTCCCCATATCAATGACTTTTTTTCCTGAAAATTCTTGCTGTAACATTAATTTTATCATCAGACTTGTGGTACTATGATGTCCAGTACCAAAAGCCATGCCGGGGTTAATTAATATTTTAATGTCAGCAGGCGGAAGTTGTGTGTGAAAAGGGGCATATACGAGTACTTTATCCTCAACCTGAACCATAGGATAATTTGTCTCCCACGTGGCATTCCAGTTTTGCCACGGATGCTCTTTTATCGTCGGCTTATATAACTGAATGAGTTCTGCCAACTCATCTTTTAATAGGACATATTCATCCAGATAATAAAACAACGAAATACCCTCTGGGTGCTCCTGAACTCCTTCAGCACCTTTATCTAGCCATAAAGCAAGTAATATTTGTCCGGCTTCGGAATCGGCCGAGACATTCTCAAAAAACAATTCTACAGTACTTTTCATTGCAATTCTTATCTTTCAAAGATAAAAAAAGGACAGCAATGATTATTTGTTCTGATCAAAAAAATATCAACAGTAAAGCAGGCTTATTCGACATTGTTTTTGTGATACTCTATTAGTCCTTCCATAGGAGAGGCAATAATATTTGAAATAGTAAGGCGATTAGAATAAGCCACTTTATGTAAAAGAGTTGAAAATAAAACCGAAACCGTCCCACAGAATCCAATACTCTTGACATGGATGTCGGGGTATTTCATGACGTGTTTTGTGAAAAAGGCATTAAAATTTTCAAATACCAGATTTTCGACAAAGGGATGCATTTCGTTCTTTTTAATAAAAGGAACTACCGAAGCCAGGAAGCGATTAGGGAAAGGGCTTTTGTATACCTGCTCCATAATTCGGTCGCGTGAAGCATTATCCATAAACTGAGAAAAAGGTCCTCTTAAATCGGTTGGGAGATCTTCGTATAAATAGTCACGTATCATTTGCTTACCCATAGAAGAACCGCTTCCTTCGTCACCTAACACATATCCGAGTGATGCATATTTAAAAGTAATATCTTTCCCATCGTAAAAACCGCAATTTGAACCCGTTCCAAGAATACAAGCAATACCAGGATTTTTACCAAATAAAGCTCTGGCAGTCCCTTTAAGATCAGTGTCTATTTCAACTGTAGCTTCGGGGAAAGACTCAAGTATTGCGTTAACAACAACTTCTTTTCTGACTGGTGAAGCACACCCTGCACCATAGAAAAATACAGAATGTATTTGCTTTCTTTGTTTTGTATCAAAAGTTCTTGTAAGTATTTGAACAATCTCACTTTTCGACATAAAATAGGGATTAATCCCAGTTGTTCTGTATTCTTTCTTTGTTCGGGGACTTATTAATACCCAATCAGTTTTTGTCGAACCACTATCAGCAATTAGTATCATGTGTCAATATTTAAAAAATAAAGCACCATAAGGTGCTTATTCTGTATCTTTAGTTTTTTTGGCTTTTTTTGGTTTTTCAGTAGTTTCTGCTTTGGCAGGCTTCTCTTTGGGTGCTACTTCAGCCTTTGGTTTAGCTACTTTAGCTTTTGGTTTTTCTACTGACTTAACGACTTTTTCTACTACTGCTTCAACAGGCTTTTCAACTATAGGTTTTTCAATAATAACCTTTTCAGTTTTAACCTTTTCTTTCTTTTCAGCCTTAGGCGTAGGAACAACTTTTACTTTTACCTTACGGGGCCTACTGACTCCGAAAGAGCCTCTTCTAATTTTTCCTCTTTTGGATTTTTTATCACCTTTTCCCATATATATTGTTTTTTACAAAAATAGTCAAGGGATATTAATTATCAAAATATTATACCTAAATTTTTTCTATTCTATCCATGATTTGGTCGAGCATTTCTTTTATTTTACCTTTAATCGTCCATCCTATCACTGATGGAACCTCAGCTCTGATCGTGATTTTAAGACGAGTATCGTGATCTGCAACCGTCTTAAGTTGCAGCCACATAAAAAAATCGAAACTATTTTTAATCACTCCGCTATACTTAATCTGCGTGCAAGGGGTTTTTTCCATTATTTTGAATTCAATATCACCGGCTTCAGGATGATTCACTTTGACCCGATCCGCCTCGATGACAGCATCCTTAAGCTTATCCTGAGGCATCATAGTAGCCGCCTTCGTGAAATCCGACAAAAGAGGATAAATATCCTCTGCATCTCTTGAAATTTTTCCAATTCTACTTTCTACCTGCATAACTTAACTTTTAATGGCACGATTGACCTCTTCCGGAGCATAAGAATACATTTCCTTTAATAACGCATCATATTTTTCGTAGAGAAATTTGCGTTTTAATTTCAACGTAGGACTTAAGGCTCCATTTGCCGATGTCCAATCTTCCGGCACCAATCTAAATTTCTTAATTTGCTCATGCGAGCTAAAACCTTTGTTCATCTGGGTTATCTCGCGTTGAAAACGGGCAATCACTTCGGGCTGTTTTAGTAATTCCGTATTATCTCTGTAGTGAATTTTATGCTTCAATGCCCAAAAATGCAAATAATTAAAATTTGGGGAAATAAGTGCTGCGGCAAACTTCTCATTCTCGCCTACGACCAACAATTGTTCAATAAAAATCGACTCCTTACACTTATTTTCAATTAGCTGAGGAGCAATATACTTGCCTCCCGAATTCTTGAAAATTTCTTTTTTTCTATCTGTTATTTTTAAAAAATCGCCATCCACCCACTGTCCAATATCACCCGTATGAAACCAGCCTTCGGCATCAATAACCTCCTTGGTATAGGCTTCATCCTTATAATATCCCATCATTACATTCGGTCCCTTACATAAAATTTCTCCGGTATCATCAATTTTTATTGTAATGCCATCCAATGCTTTACCTACGGTTCCAAACTTTACATTTGGCAATAATGAAGTATTACAGGAAATAACCGGAGATGTTTCTGTTAGTCCATACCCCTCAATCACATACACACCCATTGCCCAGAACAATCTAAGCAACCTGACCTGTAAAGCTGAACCGCCACAAACAACGATCCTAAGGTTCCCGCCCAATGCCTGACGCCATTTTTCAAAAACTAGTTTATAGGCTATTTTGTACTTCATTTTATACCAAAGACTCTGGCCTTCGACATCGAACTTTAAAGCAATACCCAATGCCCAGAAAAAAATTCTCTTTTTAATACCCGACAAATCTTTTCCCTTGGATACAATTTTATCATGTATGCCTTCCAATAGCCTTGGAACAGTAGTCATTCCATCTGCCTTTATTTCCTTCAGATTATCCCCTATGGTCCCAATATTCTCGGCATAATACACGCCAATGCCAAGATATTGGTAATGGTAATTCAACATGCGTTCGAAGACATGACAAATAGGAAGAAAACTTAAGGTTTTATGCTGTTCATTTAAAGGCTGAATTAAACTGGTTGCTTTAAAATTTGTAACCATGTTATGATGCGTCAACATAACTCCCTTCGACACCCCCGTAGTACCACTGGTGTAAATCATGGTAAAAAAGTCATCGGGGACAATAGAATTTTTAATTTCGTTAATCGTTGTCTCAAGCTTCGGATAGGCATTTTTTCCCATTTCCAGCATATCGCCACATGACAGCATATCGCCTATAGGAGCAATAGAATATACCGCTGTTATATTCTGAGTGTTTTTTATGGCATTACTTACCCGCTGATACAGAATCTTGTCTCCAACAACTATTGCTTTAGCATCCGAGTGTTTAAAAATAAAAATGTACTCTTCTTCATGCAAACTTGGATATACAGGAACATGCACTATGCCCAGCATAGACAAACCCATATCTAAAAAATTCCATTCCGGACTGCTGTTTGAAACTGTCAGAATATGATCTCCTTTTCTGAACCCTAACTCGTATAGCGCGGCTGCCATATAATGGCTGTTGAGATAATAATCCGAGCTACTACATACCTTCCATCTGCCATCCACTTTAGATGCCAGAATATCATTTTTAGGGTACTTGGATCTGAGTTGCTCTAACAGGTCGAAAGTTCTGGTAATTTGCATAGAGGATATTTGCTGCAAAGATAATGATTCTATATCAGAACCAATCTCTCAGCCTTTTCTTCTTAAAAGAACTGTTGCAATTGCAATCTGCCGGGTTCTTAACTTTAGTCGAAATCCAAAACTTAAAACCGATGGAAGGGAAAAGGGTATGTCTTTCGTAGTGATATAAAAGCGAGACATTTAATTCACTCCTGCTACCCGTATAATAATTATATTGCAACTGCACAGGAACAGCCCAGCGAAATTCCCAAGGACCATTTGGCTCATACGAATCCTCCGGATTATCCGCATATCCTTCGAGCAAATACCAGCCTTTGCGGTAAACCAGCGCAGGACCAGCGGCTAAACTAACCTTATGCTTATATTTATGAAATAACTTCACACGGAAAGAAAATTGTGTCCAGGCAGATATCTGCGCTGCGGCATCTGAATAAAAACCTTGCTGAATCTGAAATCCCCTTTTTGTCTCTTTAGTAAAAAACTCATACGTCAATATAACGCCCGGCTCCACTACGGCATTCCCATTGTAATCGATTCTGTTCTCAAACAAAAAACTCCTCGATCGGTCGTATAAATGCATTCCCACCGGAAACAAATCGAGCGAAATGGTCGATTGTGCCGAAAGAAAGACCGGGAATAGTAATCCCCAAAATAATATGTATCCTTTTCGATTCATTTTAAATAGATAACGCAAATTTCACTATTTTCGCCTTTATTTAAAACATAAAAGTATGAAATTTTTCTTGTTCCTCATTTTTTCTGTTTGGGTTTACCAGTTAAATGCACAAAATCCTGCCTGCTATAAGATTTATAATGCCTCTGGCAAAGAAGTTTCTTTTGAAGATATGGTAAAAGCTTCGTCGACATCCGACATGGTATTTTTTGGCGAATTTCACAACGACCCTATTGCTCACTGGTTTGAATTATTACTGACCGAAAAACTTTTTGTACTCACAGGAAACAAACTGATACTGGGTGCCGAAATGTTCGAAAGCGACAATCAACTTATTTTTGACGAATACCAAAAAGGCCTAATCCCGGCTAAAAAATTCGAAGAAGAAGCCCGGGTCTGGCCAAATTATTCGACAGATTATAAGCCTATTGTAGAATATGCCATTACCAACAAAATTCCTTTTATCGCTACAAATACGCCCCGCAGATATGCGTCCATTGTTTCTTCCTCCGGTCTAGACGGGCTTCTAAATTTGAGCGATGACGCAAAAAAACTGATTGCTCCACTCCCGATAAAATACGACGAAAACCTGAATTGCTACAAATCCATGCTTCAAATGGGTGGCATGAGTGGCATGAAAGGGGGTAAAACAGATCCTTCCAATTTTCCTAAAGCCCAAGCAATTAAAGATGCTACCATGGCGCATTTTATCATGACCAATTATCAGCCAGGAAAACTGCTTTTGCATTTTAATGGAAGCTTTCACTCCGACAATCACGAAGGTATTGTATGGCATCTAAAACAGGCAAAGAACGATTTGAAAATAACCGTAATTTCTACTGTCAATCAGAAAGATATTTCGAAACTTGAAGAAGAATATTTAAACCAAGGTGATTTTATTCTTTGTGTTCCTGAGAATATGACGAAGACAAACTAAGGGAAAGCAACTTAAAGAACATCCGCTATTGTAATACGAAATAAGTAGACAGAAATAAAGGTTGTTTGCCTTTTTATTATGCAAGCCTTACAGGCTTGTAGTATTGCTGTAGTTTTCAAAAAAATAATTTGGTTATGTCTTAGAATACGGAATTCAAGACCAGCATTGAAATTCCAATAAATTTTTGAATATCCGGAATCTAAATTAAAACGTCTGAGGTTATATTTAGATACCGGATCTGCACTTCAACATATATCCTAATTTAATGTAAGACCTGCTCCGTCCGGCATGACGACAAGGGTAGAAAATAAAAGTAGACGTCATCCGAGGCCTCGGATCCGGAATTCATGATCAGCATTAAATTTCGACTAACAATTTGAATATCCGGAATCTAAATTAAAACGTCTAAGCTTGTATTTAGATACCGGATCTGCACTTCAACAAACACCTAAGTTTAATGTAAGACCTGCTCGTCCGGTATGACGGTAGAAGAAGAAAAGGAAAACGTCATTCCGGAATTCAAGATCAGCATTGAACTTCGACTAACAATTAGAATATCCGGAATCTAAGCATTAATAGAAAATATTTTTTGATATAATTATCAGTTGTAATATATTTGATTATTCTCTTTCATCATGGAACAAGGTGGATATATCTATATAATGACAAATAAAACCAACAAGGTGCTCTATGTTGGAGTTACATCAAATCTATCTGCAAGAGTATATGAACATAAGTCAAATATTTATACAAAAAGTTTTACGGCAAGATACAATGTCCATAAGTTGGTGTATTTTGAAGTATTTGATAGTATAGAAGAAGCTATTGAAAGAGAAAAGCTTTTAAAGAAATGGCAAAAAGCATGGAAATACTCTTTGATAGAAAAATCAAATCAGAATTTTGATGATTTGTATGATCTTATTAAAGAAGACTACACTTAATTTTTCTCGAACATCCATTTTTTTAGATTTCATGGATTTAAGTATTAACTTCTGAGGTTATATTTAGATACCGGATCTGCGCTTCAACATATATCCTAATTTAATTTAAGACCCTGCTCGTCCGGCATGACGACAAGGGTAGAAAAAAAGTAGACGTCATCCGAGGCCTCGGATCCGGAATTCAAGATCAGCATTAAATTTCGACTAACAATTTGAATATCAGGAATCTAAGCATAACGTCTGAGGTTATATTTAGATACCGGATCTGTACTTCAATAAACACCCAAGTTTAATGTAAGACCTGCTCCGTCCGGCATGACGGTAGAAGAAAAAAAGTAGACGTCATCCGAGGCCTCGGATCCGGAATTCAAGACCAGCATTAGATTTCGACTAACAATTTGAATATCCGGAATCTAAAATTAACGTCTGTGGTTACTTTTAGATACCGGATCTGCGCTTCAACAAACACCCAAGCTTAATGTAAGACCTGCTCGTCCGGTATGACGGTAGAAGAAGAAAAGGAAAACGTCATTCCGGAATTCAAGACCAGCATTAAATTTCGACTAACAATTTGAATATCCGGAATCTAAAATTAACGTCTGTGGTTACATTTAGATACCGGATCTGCACTTCAACATATATCCGATTTTAATTTAAGACCTGCTCGTCCGGTATGACGTCTAGCGTTATTTTAATTTCTTGCGATTTAGATGCATTTGCACTAGTAATTTTAAATTTGTCTTGCTTTAGCATCATAAAAAGCATTAAATTTGCAAATTAGAATAAAGATTATGGACATAAATCTTGAATCAAGAAAGATTAATTTAATTCGCTGGATAACAGGACTAAGAGATGAAAACACATTATCTCAACTTGAGACTATTGTAAAAGAAAATTCATCCTACGAAGTATTGGAATTAACAGAGGACATGAAATCTTCTGTTGAAGAAGCCCTTGTTTCCTTAAACGCAGGAAAAGGAAAACCACATAAGCAGGTAATGAAAAATGCGCAAAAGAAATACCCTAAATTAAATTTTCCTGATGCGTAAAATTATTTGGTCCGTTGAATCTGAATTGGATTATTTTGAAAATGATAGCTGGTATTTTCCTTCAGTAGTTTCCTTTGGCACGGGAATAGGTGCTACCGGAGGTATTTCAGGGGGAAAGGGAAATACGTATTCAGGCTGGTGGAATCATTAACAAATAATAAAATGAACAAGAGAACAATAACAAATGAAAAAGAAATAGATATTAAACGGAAAAATATATTTTCAAAATTAATATTATTTATTGTATTGTTTAGCATACTGTTTGTTTTAGGAGGCGTTATTAATGGGCACTTTCATTTTAAAGACAGAAAATACTACGGAATTATTGAAAAAATTGAATATCCAGAAAATAGGAGAGGTAGTCCAGTTATCTTTATTAATACTAATGGAATACAATTAAGTATGGAGGAATTTAAAATATATTCTTCCTTAAGGGTTGGCGATTCCATTGTAAAAGAATCAGGAACAACAACAATAAAACTTTATCATAAAGAAGCAAATGGCAAATGGAGAGAAATGATATTTGAATAAACTTTTGTTAAAACCCTCTCTCAGCGTAGAATATTTCTACGCTGATTTTATTTTAGCAAAACCGCGAAGTGGAGTTTTCGAGAAACCCGGATCTACGCTTTAATATTCGCACAAGTTTAATGTAAGACCTGTTCCGTCCGGCATGACGGCAGTAAATTAGATTTACTTCTGATCCTTTCCCCCTACAACCTCACCCCCATCACGGTAATATCGTCAACTTGATCCAGGTTTCCCTGCCATTGATTGAGGGCATCGACCAAGGCCTGTTTTTGTTCAGCCATAGGCTTGTCGCAATTCTCCATGAGCAGGGTTTTAAATTTTTTCATCATAAACTTTTTCCCTTTGGAGCCACCAAACTGATCGGCATAACCGTCTGAAAAAATGTAAAATTGATCTCCCTTAACAACATTTATCTCGTGCACAGAAAATTTATTCATTCTGTCGAAAACAGAAATTGGCATTTTGTCGGGCAGAAATTCGTACAGCGTTTTATTTCCCAGGGTCATTTTACGAATACGCGGCATATCGTCAAATCTTTGTGCATCTTCTGTAATTAGCAATAATGAGTTATTGGCACCGGCAAACTGCAATTCCATGGTGTCCATATTTATGCTGACAATGGCCATGTCCATACCATCTTTCATTTCGCCAATTTCGCCCGATTGTTTCAACGAATTAATGATATCTTTTCGCATTTTACGAAGGATGACCGGGGGATGCCAGAAGTATTCCTTATTTACAATCTCGTTCAGCATAGATATTCCGAGCATAGACATAAAAGCCCCGGGTACCCCATGTCCAGTACAATCGGCCACAGTGAGGACGTAAATATTGTCCAGCTTCATTTTTGTCCACCAGTAAAAATCTCCACTCACCTTATCTCGTGGGACATACATTACAAAATAATCGCTGAAAGATTCTTCCAATACTTTAAATGTAGGCAAGATGGAATTTTGAATATTCTTTGCATATTCTATACTCTGTTCAACCACATGGTGAATTTCTTCAATTTTGTCTTTCTGTGCCAGAATCTCTGCCGTTCTTTCACGCACCTGAAATTCAAGCTCCGATTGGGTTCTTTTCATCGAAACAATACGCCACCGGTATATCAGATATAAAACCGCAATAATAACGAATAAGGCCAATATTCTGAACCACCACTCCTGCCAGAAGGGAGGACTAATCTCGAACGCAAAAACTGTTTCTTCCGGGGTCCATAACCCTTCATTATTTGAAGAACGCAGTCTGAACGTAAATTTGCCGGGAGGCAGATTAGAGTATATGGCAAACCGGCTTGACGATT
Source organism: Bacteroidetes bacterium HGW-Bacteroidetes-21 (assembly GCA_002840935.1). Classification (GTDB taxonomy): domain Bacteria; phylum Bacteroidota; class Bacteroidia; order Bacteroidales; family GWA2-32-17. Next base: position 9,645 of record PHDH01000082.1, read on the forward strand.
CGGGATTCCATTTTTCATCAAAACCTTCGAGTTTCCATGAATATTGAATCTTCTTCGGATTCTTATAACTAATTCCAACAAATTGAAAGGTAACATGATTTTCGTCGTAAGCCAGCGTTGGATTTCGTGGCAAATGATTCCAAGGATTTAGAGAATCAGAATAAGCCGACCAATCAACATCTTTCGAAAACAGTCGGACATTGGTAAGACTCAGGATGGGAGGAACATTATTTATCAGGTCTTCTATATAGTTGTATTTGAGCAACCCGTGGTTGGTGGCAAACCAAACATTATCGTCTTGATCGATCAATGATCCATTAAGGTTCATTTCCAGCGAACCCAGCCCATTGTTTGAGTCGTAGTGCCGAATATCGAGAAGGTGCCTCTTATGATAAGCATGCAGAACGATTTTATCCAGACCAATATTTGTACCCACCCACAAATTGCAATGATTATCTGCTTGTAAAATATAGACCAGGTTTGACGCCAGTCCATCTTTTTCATTAATCCAGTGTGGACTTTCTTCCGACACATCTACGATACCATGTGTTTGAGATCCGACCCAAATCCGTCCCGAACAATCCTGAGTGATGGAAGATAAAACTGCATTTTTAAAAAACTCAGGAAAAATTCGGACAAACTTTCCATCGGTCATTTTATACAATCCTTCATTTTTAGTCACAATCCATAAGTCCCCATTCTTTGCCTGCAAAAGCTTTTGGGTAAAGACCTGCCCTGTATCCCCGGCAAACAAGGAATAGTGTATGTAATTACCATTTTCGGCACCATAAAACAATCCACTGGATGTAGCCACCCAAATATCCCCGTTTTTGTCGCGAACAATATCATCTACACGAGTTTCTCGCTGATTCAAATCGCATTTTATTTGGCTGAATTTATAGCTGTTATTTGAGACCCCGAATTCGGCCATACATAAGCCATGCTTGGCCGTGCCCAAGAGCATGTGAGTTTTGTCGACCTGAAATATTTTTCCGATAAACATATCGGGCAAACCGTCGGATTCTGAAAAATTCCTGACTAAAGTATCATTAGAAATAATAGACAAGCCTTCGCCAATACTGCCAACCCAAATCTTATGAAGGCTATCTTCGGCAACACCCCAAATTTTTATAGCTTTTAATCCAGAATTTTGACTGAAATTTATAAAACTCTCACCACGCAAGACACTGACCCCGCCATAAGAACTACACCACACATTATTCTCATGATCAATAAATAACGAAGTTGGAGGATTAATCAAGCCATTCTTCTTCCCTATTTTGCGGTAATAATCTTTATTTGCAAGTTTTACTGAAACAAGAAAAGACTCTGCCTCGTTATTCCATCTGGCGATTAACCAAATTTTATTGTTTTGTGCCCGAATTTTGAACACTGAAGCCTGACTAAGACGATTTTGTAAGACGGGTGTCAGAACCATATTTTTTAAGAGAAACAAGCCTTGGTTGGTTCCAATTAATACATCATGATTATTCAGTTCGCATGCCGAAAACACCGATAAGGTTCCGGGCATAACAATCTTAGTTATTTTCTGATGATTATATGCATACAAATGCTCCCCAAAGCCAAACAAAAATCCATAATCCTTTGTTTTGACTATGAAATGACTCAAGTCGCGTTGCTGAAAAATATTCATTCTTTCTTTCTCCACTGGCAAAAAAGGAATTCTTTTCACTTCAAAACCGGGCAAAAGAAAGCGAACGTTGTACAATCCACTATCGGACAATACCAACATACCCGTTTTTCCAGTCTGCTCCATAGCTAATACGCTACCGGCCAAGCCATTTCCTTTCAAAGAATAGAAAACATTTCCATCGAATACATTGATTCCCTTTGAGGTTCCTGACCAGACATTATGGCTACTATCTTCGGCAAGGCAAAGTACCCGCGTATTATTCAGTCCGTTCTTGGTCGTATAATTTGTAAATTCAAAGCCATTAAAATCAGATAAACCGGCTCCCGTAGCAATCCAAACATTACCGCGACTGTCCTGAATCATGTCGTTAATAAACTCATGCAGCAAGCCATCTTCAACAGTATAATGCCGAAAATTATATGTTTGCGCCTGCCCATATTGGCAGAAGAAAACAAACAGTATAATAATCAGCTTTTTCAATTGAATTAAGGATAAATTGTTTTGTAAATTTATTTCTATTTAACGAAAAAAAGAACCAAACAGTTCGATAATATTTACTCATTAACACTTATTAAGCTGTTATTTATATATTTAACCCTTCATTTTTGCGTTTCATCAAACAAGTTGTAAAGCAGATTTTTATTTTTTCAAAAAAAAACTAATTTCGTGCTTTAATAAATGCTCTGTTTATGATTAACATTCTTATTAACGATGGTCTCTGTCCCGAAGGAGAAAACATTCTCCACAATGCAGGATTTCATATACATAATCAGAAAATTGATCAGGCAGATCTGATACAGGAGATCAATCACAGGAAAATTGACGCTATAATTGTTAGAAGTGCCACTGTTGTAGATAAAAATGTAATTGAAAGTTGTCCGACATTAAAACTCATAGGCAGAGCTGGCCTTGGAATGAATAATATCGACATGGCCTATGCACAAACCAAAGGCATAGAAATTATTAATACACCCATGGCATCTGCACCTGCACTCGCAGAAATGGTCATTGCTCATTTATTATCCGTTACAAGAAATTTATACATTGGCAACCGTCAATTTCCTTCGGAAAGAGAAATTGGCAGCATGAAAAAATCATGTGCCGGCGGCACTGAAATTACCGGCAAGACGATGGGCATTATTGGTTTTGGACATGTTGGTCAGGAAGTCGCAAAAAGAGCGCTGGGGCTTGGCGTAAATGTAATTGCCTACGATCCTTATGTTAAAGAAGCACATATTCGCATTGACATACCTAACGTTCACAATGCCGTTGTTTATATTCATACTGTTCCTTTAAACGAAGTATTAGCCAGTTCCGATTTTATAACCCTTCACATTCCGGTTCCCGCCGACGGCAAACCATTTATTTCGAGAAAAGAAATTGAAATAATGAAAACCGGAGTCATTCTTATTAATGTGTCGAAAGCAGGGTTGATTGACGAACAGGAACTTATTTCTGCATTGAATCAGGAAAAAATAAAAGCCGCTGGTCTGGATGTCTTTAATAATGAACCAGCTCCTCTTCCTGCGCTGATAACTCACCCAAAAATATCCGTATCCCCTCATATTGCAGGAGAAACCATAGAAGCTCAAAATCATATCGGAGTAGAGCTGGCAGGACAAATTGTACAATTCTTTAAAAGTTAACCATAAAAACAGAATAATATGTCAGTTGTAAAACCATTTAAAGGTCTCAGACCTCCTGTAGCCATTGCCCGTGATATGGCAGCCAGGCCTTATGATGTACTTAATTCTTCCGAAGCCCGTGAAGAAGCCACCGGAAATCCTTATTCCCTGCTTCATATAACCAAGCCTGAAATCGATTTACCTAAAGAGATTGATGAACATGCAGAGGAAGTCTACCAAAAAGCCGCTGATAACTTTGCTATGTTTCGTCAAAAAGAATGGCTTCAATCCGATCAGGAAGAATACCTATATGTATATGCACAAACCATGTTTGGCAGAACGCAGTATGGTATTGTAGGCTGCTCCAGTGTAGACGATTATCTCAACAACATTATAAAGAAACACGAACTAACCCGTAAAGATAAAGAAGAAGACCGCATGAAACATGTTCGGATCACCAACGCCAACATGGAACCCGTATTCTTTACTTATCGTGCCAACAAAGAAATAGACGAAATTGTAGCCAACGTAGTTAGTAATAATAAAGCCGATTACGACTTTACCACTTCAGATGAAATTGGTCACCATTTTTGGGTGATTAAAGACAAAGAAAAAATTGCACGATTGGTAGCATTGTTCGAACAAGTCCCTGCTTTATATGTTGCCGATGGGCATCACCGCACTGCCGCCGCCGCATTGGTAGGAAAAGAAAAAAGAGAGAAGAATCCAAATTATTCAGGTAATGAGGAATTCAACTATTTTATGGCCGTTGTTTTCCCCGACAATCAACTTTCAATAATTGATTATAACCGAGTAGTAAAAGACCTCAACGGACTTAGCACAGATCAGTTTATTGAAAAACTTGAAAAAAACTTCGTGGTTGAAAAAAAGGGTGCAGAGATATACAAACCCAACGCTTTACATAATTTCGGAATGTATCTCGAAGGAAACTGGTATTCCTTAACGGCAAAATCTGGTTCCTATAATGACAACGACCCCATTGGTGTTCTGGATGTAACTGTAGCAAGTACGCTTATCCTTGATGAAATTCTGGGCATTAAAGATCTCCGCACCGACAAACGCATTGATTTCGTAGGTGGAATAAGAGGTCTGGGGGAACTTAAAAAGAGAGTTGATTCTGGCGAGATGAAAGTTGCTTTTGCGTTATATCCTGTATCCATGAAACAACTTCTTGATATTGCCGACACCGGGAATATCATGCCCCCAAAAACAACCTGGTTCGAACCCAAATTAAGAAGCGGACTGGTAATACATTCATTAGAATAAAAATTTTGTAAGTAAACAGCCTTAAAAAAAAGGCTGTTTACTTTTGTACCCCAATGAAAATCGCTGAATCTATTCAACTCATTAAAAAGTCACTCCCAGTACAAGTTACGCTTGTTGCTGTAAGTAAGACACATGGCCCAGATAAAATTCTCGAAGCCTATCAATCAGGCCAGAGAGTATTCGGCGAAAATAAAGTACAGGAACTGGTGGCCAAACATCCAGTTCTACCAAAAGATATTCAATGGCATCTTA
>PHDH01000083.1 GCA_002840935.1 Bacteroidetes bacterium HGW-Bacteroidetes-21
ATTTTTTTTGTATAAACTTTTCCTCCGGAAATGACTCTGATTATTGCATTTTCATCACTTGGTGAAGGAATAATACTGGGCAAATTTTTACCAGATTTGTATAAAGAGTTACAAATTTATAAATTCAGGTTATAAAATTCATCTTCTATTAGCTAAGAAAGTGTTAATAATTATATCACTAAGCCCTCAATTTCACTTTGAATATTCACAGATAATTCATATTGTTAAATGATTCATTAACGTTAATATTAACGCTGCTGCCCTTTTCTCCTAACCCTCAATAATATTATCAAGGTGTAAACTTGCTAATTAGAATCAGACTTGTAAGAAGTTACCTATTGGTCGTATTTGTCCTCTTTGAAAAAAGTAGTCCTTGTCAAAGAAGTGTATATTTCTTTCAAAACAGGCTAATGAATTATTCAGACACTTGTTTAATAATTCTATCTCTCCAGACTATATTATTACTTAAAATACATATCCAGTATATTCCTTGTGGATACATTGAAATATCTATCAAATTTTCTTGTTTTTTTGTAGTAACATTGTTGACAGTTTTTCCCTGCATATCGTATAATGTAATAATATATACGTCCTCCATTAACCCAAATATCTTTATATATATATCCTTTGTTGTTGGATTAGGATATATTGAAATATTGTTAAACGCTGAATTATATAAATTACTTGCTGTAATTAGTTGAACATACAATGAATCAGACAATATTAATTTTGATGAATATGTCACAGTAACTATATACCAGTCGTCATTATAAACCTGAGTTAATTGCAAATGATCACCGGTTGACCATAGATAATCTTGAAAACCGCTACCGGCGTCTAATGTAAAAGGATAATATGGCACAAACAACGTATCTCCGAGCGCGCCATTAAGAGCACTTAAACTATATGGAACTATAGTTAATTCAGTTATAATAATGCTATCACAACCAATTAAAGTAAATAATGTATCATAGTAAATGCCAGCAATAGAATAATAATTGCCATTAACTAATAAACTATCTCCATAAAAAATAGTTTGTGGATTATTGATTGTATAAATGGGGGTTACAGAAAGAAATGTTTCAATAATACTGTCGCAACCAGATACAGAGACTAGAGTATCGAAGTATGTTCCGGAGGTAATATAAATGTTACCGTTAAAAAGATAAAAATCGCCATCGCAAATTGTTTGAGGATTATTTACAACCATTTCTGCAGGTTCGGTAATATTTACAATAGTCGTAGCTACACATCCTGTAGAGTCTGTAATACTTGCAATATAATTGCCCCCAGAAAGCCCTATTACTGTTTGTGTGGTTTGAACTGGCATTGTGCTCCATACATAGGTATATGGTGGTGTACCTCCAGATGCATTTGCTGTAGCACTTCCGTTATTTTCACCAGAACATATTACATTTGTCTGCGAAGTGGATACAGAAATATTACATTCTCTTATTTTTGCTACAAAAATATTAGAATTGCCACCAGCATTTGTTAATGTGTACGAGCCAAAAGTAATATTTAGGCCATAAAAAAAGCCCGTAACAAAAACATTTCCATTTGTATCAGCACAAACACTACTGCTATAATCATTACTAATTCCTCCTCCATCTTGTTTTTTTGCCCATAAAACATTTCCATTGGAATTATATTTTACAAGAAAAATATCAGGGATGGCAGACCATGAATTGATTAAAGTATATGATCCAAAAATAATTACTGGATCATTAAAACAGCCCGTAACAAAAACATTTCCATTTTTATCAGCGCAAACACAATATCCAAAATCGTCAGAAATTCCTCCTGCGCTTTTAGTCCACAGGACATTACCGTTATTATCATATTTTACAAGAAAAAAATCAGCATTACCAGCATTAGTTAAAGAATACGAGCCAAATGTAATTATTGAACTTTTAAAATAGCCTGAAACAAAAACATTTCCATTTGTGTCAACACAAACACTTTCGCCATTATCGTCATATCCCCCCCCTGCACTTTTAGTCCACAGAACATTACCGCTATTATCATATTTTATAATAAACAAATCAGCATTACCAGCATTAGTTAAAGTATACGAGCCAAATGTAATTGTTGAACTTTTAAAATAGCCTGAAACAAAAACATTTCCATTTTCGTCAGCGAAAATACTCTCACCAGAATCATCAGAAGTTCCGCCTGCACTTTTTGCCCAAATATCATTACCACTGTTATCATATTTTACAAGAAAAACATCAGCATTACCTGCATTGATTAAAGTATACGAGCCAAATGTAATTGTTGAACTTTTAAAACTGCCTGAAACTAAAATATTTCCATTTGTGTCAGTACAAACACTATAGCCATAATCGTCAGAAGTTCCTCCTGAACTTTTAGCCAACAAGACATTCCCGTTAGTATCGTATTTTACAATAAAACATCAGCATTACCTGCATTAGATAAAATGTACGAGCCAAATGTAATTGTTGAACTTTTAAAATAGCCCGTAACAAAAACATTTCCATTTGTGTCAACGCAAACACTCTCACCAGAATCATCAGAAGTTCCGCCTGCACTTTTTGCCCACAAAACATTTCCCTGCGAATCATATTTTACAAGAAAAATATCAGTAGAATATCCAGCTCCTGTTTTGGTTAAGGTATACGAGCCAAAAGTAATATTTTGACTAGAAAAAGTGCCTGTAACAAAAACATTTCCACTTGCGTCATTACAAACGCTATAGCCATAATCAAAATTAGTACCTCCTGCTCTTTTAGCCCATATCCATGCAGGATTTTGCGCATTTATGTTAAAACTCAAACTAAAAAAGGCTAGCATAATGAAACATGTGTATTTTTTGTTCATGATGTACTAATTTATTTACAAAGTTACAAATAATTTATTAATGTAAGTTATATCAATAAAGCATGATAACACTCCTGCTTTAATTTTCCGAGATGTTAAAACCGAATTTCTCTATTCTTACTGAAACCCTTTTATTTACCATATGTCTTCGCTCATGCGAGCATGGCTCGAAATTATTATAAAAGACTACACAAATATATCTTGATCGTTTTGAAAATTAGGTGCTATACGAAGCGAATAAAAGCATAATCAAGATGATTAATGTAATTTTACAACGAAAATATTATGTAAAGCAAAATGAAATTTCAATACTGTTCCGACCTGCACCTTGAGTTTCGGGAAAATAAAGAATATTTGAGGACCAATCCATTATTGCCACTTGGTGACATACTAATTCTTGCCGGAGACATTGTTCCTTTTAAAGTTCTAAAACAGCACGATGATTTTTTCGATTATGTGTCAAAGAATTTTGAAACTACATATTGGATTCCGGGCAATCATGAATACTATTATTTCGATCTGGCAAAAAAGCAGGGGTGCATCAATGAAAAAATAAGAGAAAATGTTTTTCTGGTAAATAACATTGCAGTTCAGGTTCAGGACGTAAAACTCATTTGCTCTACTCTATGGACACATATTGATGTTAAACATCAGTTTGCAATCCAACAGAGTTTATCCGATTTCCATGTGATAGGTTATGATGGTAAAATGCTTAATCCCATTAATTACAACAATTTACATAAAGACTCTCTGAGTTTTATCAGGAAGGAACTCAAATCATCAAAGAATGAGAAAAATATTGTTGTTTCACATCATGTACCTACATTTTTGAACTACCCTGAAAAGTACAAGGGAGATTTCCTGAACGAAGCTTTTGCTGTTGAATTGTATGATATGATTGAAAAATCGAAACCGGACGCATGGATATTCGGACATCATCATTCAAATATAAATGACTTTACTATCGGGAAAACTCAAATGCTAACCAATCAGTTGGGGTATATAAAGTACAATGAAAATATTGGCTTTTGTGATAAAATTATCAATTTTTAATAATTATACTGATTATTAAGATAATATCACTATATTTGCATAATATCATTATTGATGATATCTATAACTTTTAATGATATCATTATGTAATACTGATTATTATGAAAGATTTACTACAAAACAAAATTATGAATTTGACTACATACATAAAAAATGTAGTTAATGTTGATGTCGATGTAACAAAGGTATCAAATGAAAATCTTAGAAAGTTGCCATTTGTGATTTCTGGAATGTATGCGTTCTGTTTCGCAAAATTCTTTGATAAACCCATTACACTAATGTTTGTCAATCAGGGAGAGACAACTGTTGACCGAATACGAAACCATACTATTATTGTTCAGGACGCCTGGAATAAAACGGTTGTAGTCGTTTTTGATAATATGGAATCTTATACACGTAAAAGATTAATAGAAAAAAAAGTACCATTTATCATTCCTGGCAAACAGATGTATTTGCCTGATCTGCTAATCGATCTAAAGGAATATGCAACTGCGAAGCCCGAGCAAACGGGAGTAATACAACCTGCTGCGCAATTCCTTTTGATATATCATTTACTTTCTGGGCATACTGAAAACATGAATATGAAAACTGTTGCTGAGAATCTTTCTCTCATGCCAATGACAATTACCAGAGCTGCCTATAATTTATACAATACTGGTTTATGTGAAATTATTGGAACAAAAGATAAATTCATTGTTTTTGATGAAGATAAAAGAAGACTATGGGATAAGGCCTTACCATTGTTGACCAGTCCTATCAAAAAAGTTAATTACTATACTGGATGGATAAAAGAAAAGCAGTTAAGAAGATCAAATTTCAATGCTTTGGCTCATTATACTGATATTAATGATGATCCTATAGAATATTATGCAACAACTAGCAAAATTTTTAAGCATTTGGAAGGAGTCAACTTTAAAAGAACCGGAAAAATCGTTGGTAATATTTGTGTTGAAGAATGGAAATATAATCCTGCCATTCTCGCCAAAAACTCTGAATACGTTGACCCATTGTCATTGTATTTGTGTTTTAAGGAAGATAAAGACGAAAGAACGGAAGCTGCTATGGAACAATTAATTGAAGATTTAAAATGGTAAAAGGACTAGAAAAATTTAAAGAGTTTTTCAGGAATTACACTGACAATTACGTTATTATCGGCGGTACGGCCTGCGATATTATAATCAGTGATGCTACTTTTACTCCTAGGGCAACAAAGGATATTGACATTATTTTAATAGTTGAAGCATTGAACGCAGACTTTGTAAAACATTTTTGGAAATTTGTTAAAGCAGCAAACTACGAGCGTCAGGATGTAGGCGGTGATGAAAGAAAATATTATCGCTTTACTAAACCAACTGACAACGAATTTCCATTGCAGATTGAATTATTTTCCCGTAAACCTGATGTTATTCTTCTTGAAAAAGGAGTACACCTTACACCTATTCCGGTTGATGACGACCTTTCAAGTTTATCTGCTATCTTGTTGAACGATGATTATTATAATTACATGATTCAACACAGCTCGGTTAGGGATGATATCCGGCTTGCCAATATTGAAGCTCTGATTTGCCTTAAGGCAAAAGCATTTTTGGAAATTTCAGAACGAATTGCAAAAGGTATAAAAGAAGACGCAAAACATCTACGCAAACACAAAACCGATGTTTTCAGATTAGCCTTGATGCTAACTCCTGATAAAATATTCAAGTTACCTCTGAGCTTAAAGAATGATATGCAATCTTTTGTAAACACGATTGCAGCAAATCTTCCAGAAAAGGCAATCTTCAAAGAAATGGGAGCAGGGATTATTGATGTGGACGGACTTTACCAGCAAATATTGAAAAGTTTTATATTGGAAAAACATGGTTAGTCTATGTTTTACAAATGTTGATTAACTCTTTACCAAATTGTTTCTTAACTCATATTATTAAAATCAAAAACAGGAGATACTCCTGCTTAGATTCTTCTGAATGTTTAAACTATGTTTAAACCAGGTTTTTCTATACTTTCTAAAAACGTTAAGGATTACGGATTTTATGCTAAAATCCGTGATCGGCAGAGAGGAGATCCAACACCCCAATGCCAGCCGGCTTTGCCGGTTTTTTATTTGCCATATGTCTTCGCTTAAGCAAGCTTAGCTCGACATATGGCAAATAAAAAAGCCCTCTTCGAGGGCCTGGCATTGGGGTGTGATTCCGAAGCGATTCGAACGCTTGACCCACAGCTTAGAAGGAAATGTACCCATGTTTTTTGATTCTTATAAATTTTCGTATTTCATTGATTTTGTGACTTTAAGACTTATTTCATTTGTTGATATATTTCAATTTTTATTGATTTTTACCCAAATTGTTTAAACTATGTTTAAACCAGAAATTTGTTGTATATCAATAAAAAGACTATCTTTGAATAAGATTTGTTTAAACCAGCTAATTTAATCATATATCTGTATGTCAACAATTAAGGTATTATTGTATACTTCAAAGGTAATGAAAAATGGTGAACACCCCATCATGCTCAGAGTAACCCAAAACAGAAAAAGCAAATATGTGTCGATAGGATATTCGTGTCGACCTGAACTTTGGGACACTGAAAATAATTCACCAAGCAAGAAACACCCAAACAAAAAACTACTAGATATTGTAATCAAACAAAAATGTATTGATACAGAAAAGTTGTTACTTAGTCTGGATGAAAAGAAAAAGCATTATAGTCTTGAAGATGTAAGGAATAAGATAAAAAGGAAAAATGGATCTCAAGGATTAATACCTTATATAGAAGGTATAGTTTCAAGACTTCAAAAAGCAAACAAAATTGGCAATGCCACAGTTTATAATGATCTTAAAAGATCTCTAAGTTCATTTGCAGGGGTGAATTTGTTGTTTTCAGATATTACCGTTTCTTTCCTTAAAAAGTATGAGCAGAATTTTTTAGAAAACAAAGTAAAAGAAAACAGCATTTCCTACTATATGAGAACTATCAGATCTGTTTTCAATAAAGCAATTGCTGACGGAGAAATTGAAAGAGAAATGTACCCGTTTGATGAGTACAAAATTTCAAAACTAAACACAACTACAATTAAAAGAGCCATCCCAAGAAAAGATATCAGGGTACTGGAAGGCTTGGGAATTGACAAATCAAGTCGTTTATTTAACTCCCTAAATTACTTTCTATTTAGTTTTTATAACGGGGGTAAAAATTTCACAGATATAGCACTGCTAACATGGCAGAATATTCAGAATGAAAGATTAGTATACAAACGGACTAAGACAGGGAAAATATATAATATTGCCCTTTTACCGCCTGCAAAAAAGATACTTGACTTTTATGCAGAAACACAAAGGTCTAATGAAGATTACATCTTCCCTATTCTATCACATTCCAATCATAAAACTGAAACGAGCCGGAAAAACAGAATACATAAAATCATCGGTCAGACTAACTCCGATTTAAAAACACTTTCAAAAGAGGCAAAACTCAATACAGTTTTAACAACTTATGTTGCTCGTCACTCTTATGCGACTATTTTAAAGCAAAATGGTATTTCAACCTCAATTATTAGCGAAGCATTGGGTCATTCTTCTGAAAAAACAACCCAGATTTATCTTGATAGTTTTGAAAATTCAGTGCTTGACGAAGCGAATAAAAGTATTTTATAACTCATTTTCTTCCAAAGACATATCTATACATTGAATCCAAAAAAGACTTGAAAATATTTAAATTGCATTCCCTTTTCATTTTCTGTGAAGCGCTTTAGCAGATTAGGATGTAGAAATAATACCCCACCCATTTCAAGCTTATATTCAACAGGTATGCAGCTGCTTACAATAATATCAATTTCAGAAGAACTTAGTTTTTTATGATGTGAGCCTGGAATCAACTGAATGTTCACATTGGGATGCTTTCTATTTTCGAGAAATACTATCAAACTAAAAACTTCATTATGATCCTCCTGATTCCAAAACAAATTTTCATCTGATATTACGTTATGGAATTCTATTCTTAAGGGTATACAACTACTTCCAAATAGACTAGTAATGGAATTTATATTTCTGTTTAGAAGTATTTGTTTAAGGAATTCCCCTTCTTTAGAGAAAAGATTGATCTCTGTTGATTTCACATCCTTAATTATATAACCTGCTTGTTTTAGTCCTCTGGTTGTATAAATATTATTTGATAAAAAATATCCTTTTTGAATCAGTTTTTTCTGAATGGCTGAAATGCCTTTTTGGCTTATATTACTATTATATGATTCAATTACATTGCTAATTCTTTCGATGATATTTCTTTTTAATCTTTCTGGTTCCAAGACCATTACGCCATCTCCCAATCCAAGGATTTCTTTCTCTAATTCAAAATTGTGCTGTACTTCTAATGAAATAGTTACTCCAAAGTCATCTCGCCCAATTACTTTTTGAGAACAATGTAGTGGTTTTGTTAATACATAAGGAGCATGTTTATGTGTAATATAAAGTATTATCTTTTCGGGTTTGCATCCTTGATTTACAGTAACTCCAATGACATCCCGAAAATACTCCTCCGAAGAAAATTCGTCATTGACACAAAACTCGTCATCTGTAATATTTAAACTAATTATTCTATCAAGAGCCAGATTTAACAAAGGTTCTTTCTCTTTTTTAATTCCGATTAAAAACCACCTGTTTCTAAATTCTTTCAGCAAATATGGTTGAAAGTTGAATGTGCTAGGTTTTCTTGCCGAAAAGGACTGATATGTTAAACAAACAATTCTGCGATTTGTAATCGCTTGATACAAATCATCTAAGAATTCCAGTCCCTTAAGATCTTCATTTTTTTCAAAGTCAATAACTGGTTTTCTATTCTCTTTTTTAGAATAAATATGATCTTCCAGTTTTTGAACCATACTGCCTAACTCTCTAAAATGAGAAAACCCTTTAAATTGTTTGAGCAGATCTACAGTCTCAGTCAGTTTTGCAAGATCGTTTACTGAAAGAGGGATATTTGTAATGCTATATGATGGGTCTTCGTATGTGTAATACTTTTTATCTTCAACTATTATCGGGGCATTGTATCCTAATTTGTCACTTCTCATTATTTGAATATCTAACTGAACAGTTCTTCTGCTTACTCCGTTTTTTTTACCCTCATATTCATACATAGCATCGGAAACTGAATCTATTAGGTCTTCAAGTGTCCATTTTCTGTACCTATTCTGAAGGCAAATATCAATTGTTTTATAGCGAATTAGCGCATTTCTATTTGCAGGCATAAAAAATATTTTTCGAAAAATAGAAAAAATATTTTAACTGCGCAAAAAGGTTGCGTAGTAATATTAAACCTTTGCATCATAAATATGATTATTCGTTCTTTGAATCATTGAAAATATGTGCAACGGCACAAAAAATCTTCCCCAAAAGGAAGCGCGGAAAAAGCTAAAATGATGATACCAGATGAGAGCCTCTATATGACTCCATAGTACTGTATTAAATTAAATATAGTATGCTGATCTTCACAAGGCTGTTTTCCACCACTTTGTGTGTTCGGGGTTCGACTCCCCGGCTCGGAAACGAGATAGCTCAATTGGATAGAGCAACAAACAACTGCAGGTTCGAATCCTGCTCTCACTTAAATGAGGATGCTAATGGTTAGCAATGGATTACGTATCCATTTAAAATTGAAGAAGATTACTTCATTAAAAAAAATCAAAAAAGTGCCGGGGAAGTCCGCAGTTATGTCTACACATTACTGCAATCTGGATTAAACCTTGATCATTAAATACTTCTTGAAAAGGTTGTTCACTTTTGCTTTTGAATCTTCAATTTTTGTTTTACAATCGCTGAAGTCTTTAAAACTGAAACTGAACAATACAAACCATGAACTATTACTGATCCGTTTGTGAAGGATGACAGCCTCGGCCACTTTTCAAAAATTTTTAAAAATTTAAAAAACAACCCAATATGAAAAAAGTTAGAATTGTAAACGGAAAAGTCGGTTTAGTATTTAGAAAAGGAAATTACCTCAGAGTAATAAAAGAAGGAGTTTATTGGTTAAGAATCTCTGAAGAGGTTTATATTTATGATTTAACAAACCCTTTCAAACCATCAAATGATCTTAATATTTTACTCAAGGATAAAAGCCTTGCTGAAATGCTGATCGTAGTCGAAGTAAAAGATAACGAGATCGTTATTCAATATCAGAACGGCAATTTCAAGAATATACTTATGCCCGGAAGGTATGCCTTCTGGAAGGGTGTAACTGAGTATTCGTTTACCAAGGCCGACCTTAGTAAATATGAAATTACTGAAGAAATTTCTGAAAGCATATTAGTTAAGCCCGAGGTTTTACAATTTGTGAGAGTGTTTTCTGTTGAATCTTTCGAAAAAGGGATATTGATTGTAAACGGGAAGATGAAGAAGGTATTGGAACCCGGAGTATATATGTTTTGGAAAAATTCAACCATACTTTCAGTTCAGAAATCTGACCTTAGACAACAGCAAATTGAGATATCCGGTCAAGAAATTCTTACTAAAGACAAAGCTGCTTTAAGAATTAACTTCTTTGCTAAATATAAAACCGTAAACATTGAAAAAGCTCTTACTGGAAACAAAGAATTCGAAAAGCAACTGTACATTCTCATGCAGCTTTCATTAAGAGAATACATTGGTACTTTTACCCTTGATGAATTGCTCGAAAATAAGGTGTCGGTTTCTGAAAAGATACTTAACTCTGTTAAGGAAAAAGCAGAAGAACTTGGTGTAGAAATCCTTGATTGCGGTATCAGAGATGTGATTCTTCCTGGTGAAGTTAAAGAAATAATGAATCAGGTACTTATTGCAGAAAAGAAAGCTCAGGCAAATAATATTGCAAGAAGGGAAGAAACCGCTTCGACAAGAAGTCTGTTAAATACAGCAAAGCTAATGGAAGATAATGCAATGCTGTTCAGATTGAAAGAGATGGAATATATGGAGAAAATCGCTGATAAAATCAACACCATTTCTATCTCTGGAGGGAATCAAGTCCTTGAACAAATGAAAACATTGTTTTCAGCTTCGAAATAAAAAAAAAGTACGTCTAATTGTAGGCGTACTTATTAATATTGTAATTTTAGAATTGATATGAAACAGGTAATTTCTGAGGGATGCAGAATCCCTATCAAAATGTGGCTTGATGACGTGGAAGAGTCTGCGTTAGCACAAGCTCGAAATTTGGCTAATCTGCCATTCGCTTATAAACATGTTGCTTTAATGCCCGACTGCCATTCGGGATACGGAATGCCTATTGGAGGCGTTTTGGCAACTGAAGGTGTGGTTATACCTAATGCTGTAGGTGTAGATATTGGTTGTGGAATGTGCGCAATTAAAACATCCCTTACAGAAGTCAGTAAAGAAACAATAAAACAAGTCATGTCTGAAATAAGACAGAGAGTTCCTCTTGGATTCGATCATCAAACAAATGCGCAGGAAGAAAGCTTAATGCCATCCCTTGAACCAGTTCCGACAAATGGAGTTGTTGCAAGACAATACATTGCAGCAAGAAAACAAATCGGCACACTGGGAGGTGGAAATCACTTTATCGAGATACAGAAAGGATCAGATAGTCACATTTGGGTTATGATACACTCCGGGAGTAGAAATATTGGCTTGAAAGTCGCTGATCACTACAACAGAATAGCCAAAGCTCTAAATGAACGTTGGTATTCGTCTGTTGATATAAAACATGATCTGGCATATCTTCCAATTGAATCAAACGAAGCAAAAGATTATTTTGCTGAAATGAAGTATTGCGTTGATTTTGCGCTTGCAAATCGTAAGTTGATGATGCAAAACATAATGGGGGCTTTCGAAATGGTCGTTGGAAACACATTCTCCGAAGTAGAGTTTATTAATATCGCACATAACTATGCGCGTTGGGAAAATCATTTTGGTAAAAATGTAATCGTCCACAGAAAAGGAGCTACAAGTGCAAAAGAAGGTGAAATTGGCATAATTCCAGGATCACAAGGAACAAAAAGTTATATCGTTAAGGGAAAAGGAAATCCCGAGAGTTTTGAAAGTTGTTCCCATGGTGCTGGGCGAAAAATGGGTAGAAAACAGGCTCAAAAACAACTTAACCTTGAAAATGAAATAGCAATGCTTAATCAAAAAGGAATTGTTCACGGAATCCGCAGTATTAAAGACCTTGATGAAGCACCAGGAGCCTATAAAAGCATTGACATTGTAATGGCAAACCAAAAAGAACTTGTTGATATAATAGTAGAACTTACTCCATTAGCAGTAATAAAAGGGTAACATTTTAAATGCAATAACGATAAAATGATTAATTGTTAGACAGTTAATTTGAAAATGAATATTTACAAGTAATCATTTTTTATCTCCTTTTAAAAAGCTTATAAAGTCACTCTGTTTCCTGGTATACCCAATACGAGCAATTTCTTTTTTTTGGTTATCCAAATGAATAAAAAGGGGCTGAGAGTCCATCTTGAAGTCCCTTATTTCAATTTCTAAGTTTTTATCCCCTGCATACTTCATGTTCCGGTTAAGCGATTCTGAAAAGTAAATTTCGCTTTCTTCCAGTTTTGTTCTTTCATCTACAAATAGAACAATGAAAACAAAATTGCTATTTATATAATCAAGTACTTCAGGATCGTTCAGGATTGTGCTCTCCATTTGTCTGGCGTTTACACATCCATACCCAGTAAAATATATCAATATAGGTTTGTTAATTTTACTTGCCTCTTTAAGTCCTAAATCATATTCCATATATGCTGGTAAGCCACTAAACCATTCTTTCATGCCTTGGTTTTCATCCATTAACTTTTTTTTCTGTTTTTCTTGTTCAATTTTCGCTACTTCATTCCTGACATTAATAGTATCAGAATAAATCTTGAGTATTTCTTGGTAGGACAATAGTTGATTCTGTTTTACTATGGCATTAATATCCTTTATTTGGTTCTCTTTAAAGCCCATTTTCAACATAAGCTCCTTGTCATATTCCCAATTATAAATCGAAGCCTTACGTTGAAAAAGTTCATTTTGGGCAATCACTATTTTGCGAATCTTTTGATATTCATCATTTTGTTTAAATTCCTGCAACTCGTCTTGAAGGTTTTTATATGTGTATCTCTTTTTCTTTTCTTTATCAGACATATATTTCATTAATGCCTGAGCAACTAAAAGCATATCTCCTTTAGGACCCATGAAAATCTGATAATCGATACTATCAAATTCACAAAAAACCAATGTCCTGAAATCTTCATTGAATTCATCAGGATTGCTTTGGATACTCGACAGTCTTATTTCCTTTTTCAGAATTGCTCTACAATCCTTCTCATTTTGGGAGAAAAGCCCCTCAACTGCTAATAAAAAACTACACAGAATAATTGTATTAACTAATGATTTCATGTTTTTGTAATACAGTATTGCGCAAGGTATAAAATGTATTTATTTTATCAAAATGCCAATGTAGCCCCATCTTGCACACTTTGTTTCACTTTTGCACAACTTTGACAAAACTGGTTGAGTTTCGCTTCACTTTGCACAGTTTCGCCCAAGCGTAATATTCCGTTGTCGGATATTTGTAATTGAATAGCAACCTTTAAATCTTCTTCATATGAATATCGACAAAAATCGACCAGTTTACTCTCTCAGCGTTGAGGAGTTTATCCAGTTAAACAAGGAAATATTTAGTAGTATTTCCGAATCAAAAAACAATCTCACTACCCCATCTGGAGAAATTATGAATATTGAAGAAGCAGCTGTATTTCTTAAAATGGCAAAACAGACTGTTTATTCATTAATTTCTAAAAGTATATTACCTTATTTCAAAAGAGGCAAAAGGGTTTTCTTCAGAAAAGAAGAACTACTCTCCTGGCTCGAAAAAGGGAGAAAATATACCAAAGAAGAAATTCAGTCAGGGAATTTTAAACTACCCTAGTTTGGATATTTTTCGGTTGTGCCGGAATTATATAGAGACCATTACTGAACTAAAAACAAAAAATCTTATGAAAACAAGATCATTTGAAGTTCCGACAGACATGATGCCAGAATTTGCCGAAATTCTCCAAGAGAATGAATTGAACAACACAATTCAGGGTATTAATGATGAAAACGACATCATGATTGATGTTGATTATGAACCCGACGAAAGAGATGCTGTTATGGAACTTATGCTTCTCCTCGATCCAGACGACGAAGACGGTTCAGAAGAAAATGATGATTAGACATTATCATTTCGTTGAATCGGGGCAACGGCATCGCTGTTTCCCTTTTTTAAAAAGATAAAAAGTTAAAACTATGACTAATACAACAGGAATCCGAATCGAAGTACCAAGGGATTTATACGCGAGACTACAGGAAGAACAGGA
>PHDH01000084.1 GCA_002840935.1 Bacteroidetes bacterium HGW-Bacteroidetes-21
ATATAAAAATGATCTTTTATATATAGTATGTAATTTGTTGAAATACAGCAACCCTATTCTTGAATACAGTATTTCAAAAGAAGGGGCTGTTCTTAATAAAAAACAAGCCTCAATGTGGGATTATTACAACGA
This sequence comes from Bacteroidetes bacterium HGW-Bacteroidetes-21, assembly GCA_002840935.1. GTDB lineage: Bacteria > Bacteroidota > Bacteroidia > Bacteroidales > GWA2-32-17. The sequence continues at coordinate 133 of PHDH01000084.1, forward strand.
TAGTTTTGAAAGAGATAAACCTGTTGTTTCATATTTAAAATCTATAAAAGTACCTAATGAGACAAAATTATTTGAATGGGATCAACAACAGCTTATAATTAATGAATTTAATGATTCCGATTTATTATTGCATTTTAAACCAAAGCAGGATATCATTGAGCTTTTATCATTTCAGAAAAACTAAAGTTATACATCCATTTTGATGCACACAACCTTTAAAAATGTTTCTTATATGAATATTATTTGAAGTTAAATATTACTTTAAATCATTATTTATATACAAAAATAAGCGAAATATTGCTTATAATAATTAATTATAGCCGTTTAAAAAGAGGAGAATAAAGTTTGTGTGTTTTAATACTGAAGGAGAATTTTGTTATCTCAATAGAATGATGATATAGTATTCGGTATGGTGCATATAAACAGCACGATAGAGAATTATTGAGATATTTAATTATTTAGGTATGAAAAATGTTATTGCTTGTACTGTTTGTAATATCATGAAAATCAAATAATAATGCTGTTCGTATGGTTTAGAAAATCTATATGTTTTATTGTCAAAATGTAAAATATGTGTTGATATTCAGTGAAATGACTGAAGTCAATAGCGAGATTTGAGTAGGTCAAAACCAAGCTAATTTTATCAATTGCTAGATAGTTAATAATTGGTTATTTTTGAGTCAGAATCATTAAAAACAAGTAATATGAAATTAGTATTATTAATTGCAATGTCCTTGGGGCTACTATTAGGTGCAATTGCCCAAGAACCGCTAAAGGAAAAAATTTCTTTAGCCGAAAATGAACAATTATATCAAGTATTTAAATATAAGGAGGAAGGTATTATTGTAATATCAACTTTGTTCTCAGGAGAAAAATCAAATAACAGTATAAATATAAGGTTCTTTTCGTTGGATTATAAGGTGAAATGGGAAAAGAATATTAAGATGCATTATGAAGATAAAAATCCAAATATTAACTTAACATATTCAACTTACTCTGATTATTTTTATGTAATTGAAAATAAAGCTTATCCCACAGATATTGATCGGATTTTATGTGACCCAGCATATATCACGCAAATTGATAAGAATGGTAGTTTAAAAGGAACTGAATTTAAAGAATTTTTAAGTAAAGATGTATCGGGAGATATAGCTATAGTAGCTACAAAGAGTTATTTGAATGTTTATAGGGTAAACCTAAAAGAAAGTAAAGTAATTTTATATAAAATAAGTAATTCTGACCTTACCGTTACAAATGTTGAGATACCGTTTAATGATGTAAAAATTCCAAAGGATAATTTGTCAACTACTTCCTTCTGGCATTTTGTTGCTCAAACTGAGGATGAAATATACTTTGCTCGCAATGAGTATAAGAGCTTTGCAAAATCAGGTGAACCAGATTATAAGTTTAATATTGCTTCAGTCAACGAAGATGGCAAGATATTAAGCAATATTTCATTTAATCCGAGTCTTAAAGGATGTTTTCCTTTGGCATCTACAAAAATTAATTTTGAAGGGCCTATTACCTCAGGTTTTCAAACGATAAACTATAATTCATCTCAGGGTACATCATACATATATGTGTATGCTGTTGGAAATATAACCTATGATTTAAAAAATAATTCAGTATACATTTCAGGTATGATGTCAAGAAAGTATAAAAAAGCATCTTTGTTTTTGCAAAAACCAGAAGGATATTATCTTGTGAAATTTGATTTGCAGGGAAATAAAAAATGGCAAATCATAAAAGATTTTGATAAGGATTATCAGAATAATTTAGGCGTAGGTCCAAGTATGCGATTTTTGAATGTTTTAAATGGAATACTACAGATCAGTGGAAATTTTATTGATGCCAAAGATCTTTTATATGTTAATTTTGATAACGATGGTAATGTTGTTAAAAGTAGCATTCATACAATGAATGATTATTTAATGTCATTCTCAGATAATTTAACTCCAGTCCAAAAATATGTAAAGAGTTTGAATTTGGATGAATCAAAATTAAAACCTGAAGAAAGAAAGGTTATGTTAACTCAGTATTTTACAACGAGAGATGTTTTAATAGAATATAATCCTAAAGTCAAAACAATTGAAATTATTTCATTTACAAAAGAATAGTTTTTGTGAAATGAGGAATACTTAATTTATTTTTTTTATCAAAATATATTTTTGTTTATGATCAATAAAATGAAAGTACGTAAACTCAAAGCATTTTCTTTAACAGAATTGTTGGTTGTATTGGTCATCATGGGGATACTTATTTTACTGGCATTGCCCGAACTTATGCCATTAATAACTAAAGCCAAGAGCACAGAAGCGTAAGTGCAGCTAAACCATTTGTATACACTTCAAAAGACTTATTTTTACCAGAACTCTAAGTATACCCAATCTATCGATGATATTGGCTACGAGCAGCCCAAATTGGTTACAGAGGGAGGTAAAGCGAATTATAAAGTTGAAGTTGTTGAAGCAAGTACTAACTCCTTTAAAGCCATTGCAACTTCGTTGGTCGATTTTGATGGTGATGGAATTTTCAATGTGTGGGAAATTGATCATCAGCAAAACCTGAAAGAAACAACCAAAGATTAATGCATTTAATAGTTCAAATTATTACTTTGCTATTACTCGTATTAATAGCCTATCAGGATTTTACCAGCAGAAGTTTTTACTGGCTTATTCTTCCTGTTTTGTTCGGTGGTTTTATTTATCTGTCTATACATGAAGTGACGGTATCAGAGCTGGTTGTAAGCTCTATCATTAATATTTTGTTTGTACTGGTTCAATTTATTGGAGTCACAGTTTGGATGTCGGTAAAAAACAAACGTTGGGTAAATATTCTCAAACAATACATTGGAGTTGGCGACTGGCTGTTTTTTACTTCGATATGCTTTGTGTTTTCGCCAATATTGTTCATTCCCTTTTTTGTTATTTCGCTCATTCTTAGTTTAGTATTCTATTTGTTGTATGCTAAAATAGTGAATAGAGCAGTACATACTGTGCCTTTAGCAGGACTTTTCTCAATTATTACCATGGTAATTTTAATCATTGAATTGTGCTTTTTTCCTGGGATTACCAGAAATGAGAGCCTCATGAATTTTGTCAACGTTTTATAGTATGTCGGAACAGGATTACATTACCATATCAACGGATTTGTTGCAGAAAGTATCGTCTGATCAGGCGTGGTATTATGGAATATTGCCAAAATCATTCGAAAATGATACCCTGCATCTGTATATTGACATTCTTAAGTTTTCGGAAACCATAAAAGACGAATTGGAAGTATTGTTCGGAAAGACTATAGTTCTTGAGAAAGCGCCCAGCCCTGTTATTCAGAAAACCCTTAGTTTATATTACCGCGTCAATAAAGGCAAAAAGGGCGATGAGTCGTTGTCGGTAAACGGTCGATTAAGGGATGATTTTCTGTCAAAACTTATATCCGAAGCAAATAATATAAGCAGCTCTGACATTCATATCGAAACCTATGAGGAAAATTGCCGCATTCGCCTGCGTATTGATGGAAAACTGGTTGAGCGGTATGTGATAAAAAAAGATGAATATCCATCATTGATCAATAAAATTAAAATCATTTCTAATCTGGATATTGCCGAAAAACGATTGCCTCAGGATGGACGTATTTTTTTCAATACCGGAAATCAGAAGTTTGACATTCGCGTTTCTGTTCTGCCCACATTATACGGAGAGAAAATTGTACTCCGACTTTTAAGCAAGGATTCAACCAACATTGAAATATCGTCGTTGGGTTTTAACTCAATACAACTGGAACATTATCACGAGGGAGTCAAGAAGCCACATGGTATAATTCTCATCAGCGGACCCACTGGAAGTGGAAAAACCACAACCCTGTATGCCACTTTAAAAATATTAAACAAGGAAAACATTAACATTCTAACCATCGAAGACCCTATAGAGTATACACTTGACGGGGTAAATCAGGTGCAATTGAAAGAAAATATCGGGTTGAATTTTGCCAGTGCATTGCGAACATTTTTACGTCAGGACCCGGATATTATTATGGTTGGCGAAATCCGCGATGGTGAAACTGCCCAAATGGCCATTAGAGCTGCCCTTACAGGACATTTGGTCTTGTCGACTATTCATACAAACTCAGCCTGGGGAACAGTCTCAAGGCTCATTGACATGGGCATTCCGGCTTATCTTTTGGCAAACACATTGAGTTTAACCGTTGCACAGCGTTTGGTTCGACTTTTATGTCCTCATTGCAAAACGGAATATCCATGCGACCCAAAAGAGTTTCCCAAGGGGTTTAAAATCCCTTCATATCTTAAGACGCTCTACATGTCCACTGGTTGCGAAAAATGCTACTATACCGGTTATAAAGGCCGAAAAGCGGTATATGAAGTTATTCCAATTGACTTTGAATTATCAGAAAATATAAAATCGGGTAATCTGAATGTAGGAGAACTGTTAAAGAGCAAAGATATTTCGCGGTTGGCAGATAGCGCCTATCAGCTTTTAGAAAAAGGGCTAACGACTATTGATGAAGTATATCCGGTTTTAATGACAACTATTTAATTTTTTAAGATGAAAATGTTATTACAGTATAAGCAGCTTTTAATAATTCTGGTAACGGTTGTACAGTGCAGTTTTGTCAATGCCCAGAGCAACCGGTTTACGTCGATAGAAAATAATTTAACCGCTTTGTCGGTCGAAATTCCCTCGATTAACGAAATGGTGGATGTCTCGGTAAGTGGAGTGTCTATTCAGGAATTTCTAAGAGCAGTAGCCAATAATGCGAAAATTAATATTACAGTTGATCCCTCATTAAACATTAGTATCGTTAATAATTTTTCCAGTGTAAAAGTTTCTGACCTTTTGTTGTTTATGGCCAGAGAATATGATTTGGACATTAAAATATATGGAACAATTATTTCAGTCTCAAAATTTATCTATCCGAAAGAGGAAGTTAAGATAGTACCCCGAAAAATTAATGTTGTTTATACACCCGAAACCGATTTTCTGCTTCTGGATCTTTCAAAAGATAGTTTGGTGGCTGTGGTTAAAGAGATTTCACGACAATCGGGTAAAAATATTATACTCACGTCGGCACTAAATAACTCATTAGTCAACGGCTATATTAAAGATAAACCCTTTGATCAGGTTCTGGAAATGATGGCTTTTTCGAACGATTTATCTTATTCGAAAAATCCTGATGGCTTTTACATTCTCGACAAAAAAGAATTGCAAAAGCCAGAAAGTAATAGCTCTGGAAACAAATCATCAAAAGGCAATAATAACAATAGTAAGAATAATTCAGGTGAAACCTTAAACTCAACCTTGGTGCTTTCGATGGATAGCATAAATACGAGTTTGCAGAATGCCCCCATCATTGATGTTATTAGAGAAGTCTCCGATAAACTTAAAATAAATTACTCCATTATTTCACCGATAGAGGGTTTTGCTGATTTTACTGTTACTGGAGTATCGTACGATTCTTTATTGGTGAATATTCTTAATGGGACTACGTATACCTACCGTAAAGTGGGCGATGTCTACATTTTTGGAGAGCAAAAAGAAATGACGATGCGACAATCAGAGGTTGTTCCTATGCAATACAGAACTGTAGACAAGATTACAGAGAACATTCCAGGAGATATTAAAAAGGACGTTGAAATAAAAGAGTTCCCCGAGCTTAATAGTTTGTTGATTACAGGTGTTGGCTCAAAGGTTGAAGTTGTAAAAGAGTTTATTAAGAGCATAGACAAAGTGGTTCCGGTAATACTTATCGAAGTGATTATAGCTGAAGTCACCCGCAGTCATATTACCTCCACAGGAATCAAAACAGGAATTGCCGATAATTCTGAAGTGAAAACTCAGGGAACGCTCACTCCGGGTGTAAACCTGACCTTAAGCACCAGTACTATTAATAATTTGATTAATTCTTTTAATGGTTTTGGATGGTTTAATCTGGGTCATGTTACCCCAAACTTTTATATGAGTATTAAAGCTTTAGAGGATAACGGGATTTTGCGACTGAGATCTACTCCTAAAATATCAACTTTAAATGGACACGAAGCCACACTGAGTATTGGTAAAACTGAATACTATCTCGAAGAACAGAATAACGTTGTAGGCACACAGAACCCACAGAATATAACTACAAGGACATACAAGTCGGTTAATGCAGATTTGTCAATAACCATTAAACCCATTGTTTCGGGAGATAATCAGGTTACACTAGACATTAAAGTGAAACAATCTGATTTTACAGCCAGAATATCTGAGAATGCCCCTCCGGGAGCCGTTACCAGAAATTTCGAATCATTAATAAGAATTAAAAACGGCGAAATGGTTTTGTTAGGAGGGCTGGAAGAAAACCGGCGAAGTGATACTGGGTCAGGTTTGCCATTGCTTTCCAGAATCCCTGTTTTGAAATGGATTTTTAGTAGCAGAAGTCGCGAGAAGAATGTAAATAAGCTGAATATTTTCATAAAACCCACTGTAATTTACTAATGTTTAGTCGCTTAAAAAATAGTGAGTTTGTAAAAGGAAATTCTGCTGTTGGAATTTCATGCTTTTTTCAACCGGATGGTGGAATCATAGCCTCATTATCTATACTAACAAAGAAAAAAAAGAAAATTGAAATTGTAAAAAAGCATGAGAACATAACTGACATAGAGGAATTAGTAAAACTAATCCCTGTTTCATTTCCAATTTTCTTAATCGTCGACGGGAAAGGGGTTATCACCCGGAAAATGAGATTTGAAACTGAATATACTGACGAAATTATTCTGAATCAAATTTTACCAAATTCAAACAGTGACGAGTTCTTTTTCGAGAAATACAGCGCCGAGGATGGTTTTATTTTTGCCTCTGTGGTCCGTGTACAGCAATTAAATTCGATTTGCGAAGCAATAGGTGCCAATGGGCGTATTATCATAAATGTTTCGCTTGGGCCATTGATTCTGAATGGTCTTCTGCCCTACATAAAGAACTATTTTGAGTTTATTGAGCTTCCTTTTCAAAAATTGGTGTGTAAAAACAATTCAATAGTTGAAATAATTAAAGACTCAAACCAAAATGGAGAGGCTGTTGTTATTGGTAATGAAAATATTGAAAGCAACATACTTCTTTCGTTTTCGGCTGCATTTAGTTATTTAACCAACTACTCAGAATCCGAAAAACTGCCAGCTTTAATTCAAAAGAATGCCAATGAGTATTTGTATAAAAGGATACTTCTGTTGGCAGGATGGGCTTCGCTGGTTTTACTTTTTATGCTTTTACTTTCCAGCTTCCTAATCTTCGATAAATACAGGGCATTATCCAACGATTATTCCGAAAAGCTAAAAATGAGTACCGACTTAATCTCGAAGTTGAATGTGCTTAAAAATGAGCTTAGTACAAAAAAAGACTTTTTTAAAGATTTTATCATTTCTGAAAGTACTAAACTTTCTTTTTTCTCCGATCAAATTGCTGCAACGGTTCCCGAAACAATATCGTTAACAGTTCTGGATATTAATCCATTATCGAAGAAATTAAAAGAAGAGCAAATTCCTGAATTTTACAGAAATACCATTGTTATTGCAGGTGTTACACCTAATAGTACGATATTGAATGATTGGATTAAAACACTTCAAAAATACACATGGGTATCACAAATCAACATTATTAATTATTCGCAGGAAAATGCCAATGTTAAAGGTGCTTTTAAAATTGAATTACAGATTATATGAAATTAAGTAAAAAGACATATAAGCAAAAAGTCCGATATCTTATGATTGGAGTGGTTCTGATGCTTTATATTTCATATCAGTTATCCTTTAAAAAAGCGTACAATTCCTATTCCGAATATTGTGATTTAAAGAATCAATTCGACAGCATACAATCGGCTCCAGCGGAGATTAAAAATGTAGAAAAGCAATTGGCCGATATTGAATTGGCTGTTGGAATGAGTCCGGATACAAGCAGTAATTTTCAAAAGTTGTTATTGGAGAAAGTAAGCAAATACTGCCAGAACAATAATCTGGTTTTAAAAGAATTTCCTAAAACGATATTCTGTAGCAACAGTGATTTCGAAATTGAGACAAATCAAATTGTAGTAGAAGGCACATTTTTAAATATTCTAAACTTATTATATGAACTGGAAAAAGGATTCCGGATGGGAAAACTTGTCTCGGTTCGCTTTAATACACTGAAAGATTATAAAACAGGAATTAATAATTTACTAGCCAATCTTTATTTTCAAAACTTTAAAAAGAAAAGCCATGAATAGCCGGATGAAATACCTATGGGCCATCATTATTCTTGTAACCTCAATCAGTTGCAACGATATTATTGAAGAAGATCTTACGGGCACAACATTAGTGATTATGTCGCCGGCTAATAATTTGCAAACAAATATATTGTCTCAGACTTTTTGGTGGGAAGAAGTTACTGGTGCTACAAGCTATAATATTCAAATCGTTGATTCTACTTTCCAAAATATCAATAGTTTATTGCTGGATTCAAACGTTACTACCAATAAATTTAATTACACGTTATATCCTGGAAAGTTTCAATGGCGAGTGAAAGCGCTTAACGGAAATTCAGAAACTTTATACACAACATATAGCTTAACGGTTGATAGTACCGCGGATTTATCCAATCAACAAGTTATTGTTATTTCACCTAATAACAATTTTGCTACAAAGCAACAAAGAGTTATGTTTAAATGGTACATATTGTACAATGCCAATGATTATAGAATTGAAATTAGAACACCAGATTGGGCTGGACCCTTAGTTTTCAATCCAGAAATTACTGCACATGACACCATCTCTTATGTGTTGGATGAAGGGGTGTACACTTTTGGAATACAGGCAAATAATGGAAATTCAACCTCGCTTTATAGTACACGTAGTTTTATTGTTGACACCACCCGGCCTTTAACACCTTCATTAGTCTACCCAACCAATAATTTAATTGTTAATGATACCGTATTAACTTCTTCGGTTTTGACCTTTAGATGGGATAGACCTTCTAATAATGGTTCTGCATTATTTGACACCCTATTTTTATCGACAGATTCAACCTTTAGTTCCAGTGGATTGGTTTTTAAACTACCTGTTTCAGATACGACATACTCATACACCATGGAGAATGCCAGCTTTTATTATTGGAAAGTAAAACCATATGATGCTGCAGGAAACATTGGGACACAGTGTATGTGGAGAAAATTCAGATATGAAAAATAAATCGGTTAAGAATATTCTCATTGGCCTAACCATTGTAATCTGGGGCACTATTGCTTATAAATTAAGCGATTATTTCTCCGATGACGAAGTAGAACCTGTTGCTGAGATTGAAACTCAAATGGTTTCGGAGAAAAGCAATGTTTCAGATACTTTTAAAATAATGGCAAATTACAGAGATCCATTTCTTGGAAAATCGAATTTCAATTATAATCCAGAACAATCAAATAATTCCAGTGCAAAGACTATAATAAAGAAACCCGAACAACCTCCGGTAATAATCAAAGCTTTAAGTTGGCCAAATATGAACTATCAGGGATTAATTATGAACCAAAAGTCGAAAATTAAAACAGGTATTTTAAAGATTAATGGAAGAGATAATCTTATTAAACAGGGAGATATAATATCAGACATAGAAATTGTTGCCCTTAGTTCTGATTCTGTACTTGTGAAATTAAATAACGAAGTTAAATCAATTGTCAAATCGAAATGATTATGAGGTATTTAGTATTTATAATAGTGGTCTTAGTTTCAATGAATGTGTTTGCTCAAATACCTTCAAAACTTAAGCATTCAGAAATAATTGTAAACAGCAAGGATTCAACTATTAAAGCCAATATTTTACTTAATAAAAAGAAAATCCATTTACATAACAACTGTATTTATTATTGGTATAATTCGGATAAAATTGAAAGCAATGTAGGTGGATATTATGGCAAATTACTGGATGGATCCTATGTAGTATTTGACAAGCAAAGAAATCTTGTAACACAGGGTGTCTTTGATAAAGGATTAAAAAATCGTCAATGGAAAACCTGGTATCCTGATGGAAATTTGAAATCAATTGAAAAGTTTAAAAAAGGAAAAAAGAACGGGAAGGCTAAGTATTTTAGTCCCGATGGTAAAATTATTAAAATGGTGCCTTTTAAAAATGATTTGAAGCAGGGAAAAATGTATACAATCACACCCGATACCGTTATGGTTGTGAAATTTAAAAGAGATCAAATAGTTCATCCTAAGATCAAGAAGACAAAGAAAGTTAAGGAGGTTGAACCTGAAGTAAATAAAGAAAAGAAAGAGGTAAATGAAAATCCAGATACCAAAGAGAAGGACAAAAGTTCATTAAAGATAAAAAAGAAGAAAACCAATCAAAACCCAGTTATTGAAAACAATACAAATAACAAAGAGAATCCTGTTCCAAAAAAGAAAAAAGAGAAAAAGCCGAAAACTCAAAATACGAATGAGTAAATCTTTATCAAATATTAGTATATGATTAGGGCTGGAGCATTGGTCTATGCTGTATTTCTATCAATAATACTAGCTATTGTTTCCGGCTTCTTTATTTTAAGAGCTTACTATCAGAACCAGTATTTTGACAATGCAATCTTACGTGAAAGTCTTGTTTCGGATGTAAATTCAGCCTACAATGTCCTTCTAGAAAACTGGTCAGTAATAAAGGATAAAGATGCTGCTGAAATTGATTTGTATAGTGATGATGAACATATAGTTATTGTTCAAAAAAAAGCATGGGGTTTTTACGAAAACATAATTTGCAAAAGCATCAGAAATAATATTGAGTACTCTAAAAAAGCAATGGTAGGTGATAATGTTTTTACCGGTGAGGGTGTTGCACTGTATTTGTGCGATTACAACAATTATTTAAGTCTTTGTGGGAATACCATTCTTAAAGGAATCTGTTGGTTGCCAAAAAAGGGGGTCAAACCTGCTTTTATCGAAGGCAAAAGCTTTAGTGGATCAAAGTATGTTGAAGGAACAATAAAACAAAGTGAGAGTACATTGCCCGAGATTAACAAGAATTTAATATTATACCATAAAGATTATCTGGAGGGAAAAAGTAAAGTGCAGGACAGCCTGATCTGGTATGAATCTGTGGAAAAGGATACAATTATTAATTCGTTCAATAACAAAACCTTGTGCTTGTATTCAGATAATGTGTTGACGCTGGAAGACAAGACAATCATAGGAAACATAATTGTAAAGTCGGCAAAAGGAATTGTTATTGAACCTAGTACAAACATAAGAGACATTGTTCTTTATGCACCATACCTTGAAGTGAAAGAAGGATTTAAAGGTTCTTTTCAATCGATTAATTCTGATTCCATTTTGATAAAAGAAGATTGTGAATTGATGTTTCCTAGTGTATTAGCGCTAATAATATCTGATGAAATAGATGTAATAAAATATATAAATATTGACGAAAACTCAATTGTTTCTGGAGCTGTTATCTTATACAATGAAAAGTTATTACAAAACAATAAATCTATTTTGAGAATTGAAAAGGATGCTGTTGTGAATGGTCAGGTTTATTGCAATTCATTTACCGATCATAAAGGTCGGATTTTTGGCAGTTTATATACTAGTAAACTATTACTTGAGACTAAATCAGCAATTTATGAAAGTCATTTATTGGACTCCGAAGTGAATTTTAAAGACCTTTCAACATACTATTCTGGGTCAAGTCTTTTCGAGAATTACACTAAAAAAGAAGTCATCAAATGGTTGCATTAAACAAAAGACTTAGTGCTTTTTCATTGATTGAAGTTCTGGTGGCTATGATCATTGTTTTAATCATGACCAGCTTTACCACACTTACGTTTATAAATTTATCCGGGTTCGACAGAAATCAAAAAAGATTGGATGCAATGTTCATTGTTGGAAGCATATTACAGGAATCAAAAAAGAACAATTCATTTTTGAATGAAGACATAAAAACCTCAAGTATAGTAATACAAAAAACTGTGGAGGATTACAACAATATTTCCAATCTAAAACTATTAAAAGTATCTGCTTATACTTTGGACAATGTGAAGATTTTAGAACAAGTTGAGATAATCAGAATCCCCGAAATTCGCACAGTAAACAATGAGAATTAAAGCTTTTACATTGATAGAAATGATTGTGGCTATGATTATTAGTTCAGTAGTAATTGGATTGGCATTGACTGTATATGGTCGTATAAACGAATACTTTATCGATCTGAACAAAATTGGCGAGAAATATAACAACACGTTAATGTTGGTTTCAAATTTAAGAAACGACTTTGAACGAGCCATTGAAATAAAAGGAGATAATTCACAAATAATGGTATTGCTCGAAAATGAAATGAATAACACATATGACTTCAATGGAGATGTCGTTGTAAGAACATCTAAAGAACAGTCGGATACCTTTTTCTTGCCCCAGAAAAACATTGAAACTAAGTATTGTGATGACAAACAAGAGTATTTAAGTGAGTTGACAATTGATTTTATGCAGGGAGAGCAGATTATTCAATTGCATCTGATAAAAGATTATTCTCGTGATTTAATGTTTAATATACTTCAGCAAAAATATGAGCATTGATATTTCAAATCATAAGCACCAGAATCCAAAAGTAAAGGAAAATGTCCCGAAAGGCTCTGCCTTAAATGATTTCTTTAGCAAGGATATTCAACTTTTTGGGAAAAAGCTAAAAGATAAAAAAAAGGAAAACTTTTTTTCTGAATTGGGCACATTACTCTCGTCTGGAATTGATATAAAAACAGCGTTGGAGCTCATTATTGAGGAACAGAAAAAGAAAAGCGATATACAGCTATTCGACTCCATCTATAAAAAAGTTATCGAAGGAAAAAGCTTATCCGAAGCAATGAAGGAGTCGGGACATTTTTCAATCTATGAGCATTTTAGCATAAAAATTGGAGAAGAAAGTGGGCAATTACATGAAGTTCTTGAAGCACTTTCAGAATTTTTGAGTAAAAAAGTAAAGCAGCGTCGACAAATTGTCAATTCATTTACATATCCAATAATGGTGCTAATTATAGCCGTGGTAGCTGTTTTTTTTATGATGAATTTTGTGGTTCCCATGTTTGTGGATGTCTTTAAAAGATTTAATGGCAAACTCCCCAAACTGACTCAGGTAATTATTGATATTTCACAATCATTTTCGGAAAATGTGCCATGGATTCTCCTCTTTATAGTTGCCATTTCATTGATTGTCTTTATTCAAAGAAAGAAGGACTGGTATAGAAAACTAATTGGTAAGATAATCCTCAAAACTCCTTTTCTGGGGTCAATCATTCAGAAAATATACATCTCAAGGTTTTGCCAAGCAATGAGTATGTTGATGAGCGCTCATACACCCATGTTAAAGTCAATTGAGTTGGTCCAAAACATGATAGGCTTCTATCCTTTCGAAAAGGCATTGGAAAAGATACGGCATGATATTATGAAAGGTGCTTTATTATACGAAAGCATGAGCAAATTCCCCATTTTCGAGAAAAGGGTTATTTCGTTAGTCCGTGTGGGAGAAGAAGTAAATCAATTAGATGCAATCTTTACCCGCTTAAACAAACACTATTCCGAAGAACTCGAATATAAGATCGGAATTTTAAGTAGCCTTCTCGAGCCCATTTTAATCATATTTGTAGGCATTCTAGTAGGTGTTATCCTTGTTGCTATGTACTTGCCATTATTTAGTATTAGTACTAATATTTATGGGTAACGGTAAACCCATGTGCGATGTTTCTCTCAATTGTTTTAAGCTAATTCTTCCAAATATTTTTTTTGAAAAATGGTGCTTATTGTAAGTTTTTAAATTTAAGCATCTATAGAGTTTGTTTAATCTTACATTAATGAATTTTAACAATTCGTGAAGAATTAGTTCGCATTTATATATAAGAAGCGAAAATATTGTCTGCGAATTGAAAATATTGAGAGGTTGTTTAAAAACGATAAAATATTAACATAATAATTTGATAATCAGCTTGTTGATTCGATAATAATTCGTAT
>PHDH01000085.1:0-14098 GCA_002840935.1 Bacteroidetes bacterium HGW-Bacteroidetes-21
ACTTTTAGTGTAAGTCCGGCTGGATTGACTTTCGTTAGCACTGTTACTGGAGAAGTTGATCTGAGTGCTACTTCGCTTGACACTTATACTATTTCTTATACAACCAGTGGACCATGTCCAACAACTAGAGATGTTATAATTACTATTACTGATGCACCTGTTGCGAACTTTACATATGACTCTCCTTATTGTCAAAGTGGAACTAATCCGTTACCAGAATTTCCAGTTGGATCAAGTGCAGGTGTTTTCTCTGCTTCTCCCACAGGACTTGTTTTTGTGAACTCGATTTCTGGTGAAATAAACTTATTGTCAACTGTTCCTGGTGTTTATACTTTGACAAACTTTATTGAAGCCTCAGGTGGTTGTGCCGAGGCATCAGCAATCTTTAATGTGGAAGTTAATGAACTGGCAATTGTAAATGCTGGTTTGAATCAAGTTGCCTGTGAAGGCTTTGATGTAACGCTTAATGGAACAATGGGAGGGTCTGCCTCCAGTGTTTCTTGGTCAGGTGGTGTAGGTTCATTCTCAGACAACACTTCTCTTAATGCGACATATACACCCGCAGTTGGAGAAACTAGTGTTGTACTGACATTAGTAACTAATGATCCTCTTGGTCCATGCCCTTCTGTGAATAGTACTATGTCAATATTAATTAATCCTACTCCTGTTGCTCCTACCGCTAATAATACAACTACCTGCGAAGGTAGTAGTGCACAGTTGGTGGCAATTGCGCCTGGTGGAGTTTATGAATGGTATGATACTGCTACAGGCGGTTCGCTAATTGAAACGGGAGATACATTAAATACTCCTGCATTACTTTCAACAACAAGTTATTTCGTTCAAACTTCAATTAATGGTTGTATAGGACCGAGAACTGAAGCTGTTGTGTCTGTAATTGTGGCTCCTACAGTAGATGCAGGTGGAAATCAAACAGCATGCGCTAATAATGCGGATGTTTCTCTATCTGGTAATATTGGTGGTTCAGCAACGCAGGGTTTGTGGTCAACCGATGGTTCGGGTGCCTTTATCCCAAATGCTACAGATATAAATGCTGTATATATTCCAAGTGTTGCTGATACTATGGCAGGAACAGTCTTGTTGACTTTAACAACAACTGATCAGTCTCCTGTATGTACAGCAGTTTCTGATACAATGAGAATAAGTTATACTGATCCTCCTTGGGTGTTTGCAGGAAATGATAAATTTGTTTGTATTGGAAGTAATACAAGTGTCAATGGGGTAGTTGTCTCTGTTTCTGGAACAGGAGATTGGTCAACTTCCGGAGATGGTTGGTTTACTGATCCAACGCAACTTTTAACAGTTTACCATCCAGGTGCTAACGATATAACTAATGGATCAGCCTATCTGATTCTTACTTCAAATATGAATGGTAATTGTAATTCTGTTATTGATACTATGAGAATTATTCTGGTAACTCCACCAACAGTTCTTGCCGGAAGTGATCAAATAGCTTGTACCAATACTATGGCTGTGCTGAATGGTTCTGTAAGTGGAACTTCTACTACCGGATATTGGACTACAACGGGATCAGGAATTTTTATGCCCGATAGTTCAAGTCTGAATGCTACTTATTTCCCAAGTGCAGCTGATGGAATTGCGGGAACAATTTCGCTTAGTCTGACTTCTACAAATTCTTGTCAGGTTGTAGATGCATTAGATCTGACAGTGTTAACAGCAGCTGTTGTTAATGCAGGCGTTGATCAAATTGTTTGCGCAAACGCAACCGAAATAACTCTTGATGGAAGTGTATCAGGTATAACTACTACTGGCGAATGGACTACAAATGGCTCAGGTACATTTAATCCAGGTATTTCTTCACTGGATGCTGCATATTCTATAACATCGTCAGATAGCCTGGCAGGAATAGTTCAATTTATATTAACATCAACTGTAAATGATGTTTGTAACGCTGTTACAGATACAATGTTACTTTCAATAACCACAGTTCCTGATGTAGATGCTGGAAGTGATATAGTAATATGTGCTAATAATTTAGCTCAATTGAATGGGTTGATTGCCGGGGGCATAGGTACAGCTTATTGGTCAAGTGATGGGTCGGGAGAATTTATGGCAGATTCAACTGTATTGGATGCTTCATATGTATTTAGTGAAGCAGATACAACAAACGGAACTGTTACTCTAACCCTGACCTCAACAGGTGCATGTGTGGATGTTTCTGATGATTTGATAATTACAATTAACCCAGCGCCGCAAGTTGATGCAGGACTTGATGTCGAAGTGTGTTCCAATAATGCCGATGTTATTCTCAGTGGCAATGTCTGGGGTGGCGGTACTACAGGAACATGGACAACCAATGGAGATGGTGCCTTTTCGCCATCGTCTTCAGATCTAAATGCAACGTATATTCCTGGAGTGCAGGATATAACTGATGGTATAGTTGTGATGATACTAACATCGGATACTGTTAATACTTGTTTTCCAGTACTGGATACAATGCTTATAACTATTAATCCGCCGCCTGTTGTTAATGCAGGTGCAACCTTGTATGTATGTAATGATGAAAATGCTCATTTGCATGGTATAGTTACTGGAGGAAGTGGAACGGGTCAATGGACAACGGATGGTGATGGTACTTTTATGCCTGACGATGAAACACTAAATGGGACATATGTGCCAGGAACAAATGATATAGCGGGTGGGTTGGTTACACTGACACTGATTTCTACAAATAATGGTGGCTGTTTGGCTGTATCTAATGACGTCATTCTTCATATTACAACACATCCTACTGTTTTAGCAGGTTCAGATATGACGATTTGCAGCGATGAAACAGTTTCTCTGAATGGTTCTGTATCGGGAAGTACTACTACCGGATTCTGGACTTCAACCGGAGGTGGTGTTTTTGTCCCAGACAGTTCTGCTTTAAATGCCGTTTATGTTCCAGATCCTACTGAACTAGCGAATGGCAGTTTTAATTTGTATCTCACTTCGTCGTTTGCTTGTGCTGTATCAGATACGTTAACCGTTTCTGTAATTCCTGCACCGGTTGCCGATGCTGGAAATAATCAGGTGGTTTGCCAGGGTGTAATGACTGTAAATCTTAGTGGAAGTGTTAACAATGCAGTGGGTGGTTATTATTGGCTGACAGATGGAACGGGTACATTTGTGCCCGACAATACTACACTGAATGCGACTTATCTATTATCATCACAGGATAGTCTTAATGGTACATTTATTCTTACTTTGGTGGCTGTGGGAGATGCCTTATGTGGAAGCAATTCTGATAGTATGACAGTCGTTACAGCAGGAAGTATACTCGTAGATGCAGGTTCTGATGTTATTGTTTGTGCATCAGGTGATGTATTTCTTAATGGGTCGGCAAATGCAGGAAATATTTATTGGACCACTACTGGAACAGGGGCTTTTTCTCCTGATAGTTCAGACGTATTGGCGCAATATCTATATAGCCCAGATGATACAACCGCTGGCAGTGTAGAGTTTATTCTTAATTCGCAAACATCATGCGGATTGTATTCTGATACGTTACTGTTGAGCTTTACACCAGTTCCATTTGTTGATGCTGGAACAGATTTTTCAGTTTGTAAAAATTCTGAATTTATTCAACTTTCTGGAATGATATCTCAAGGCTCAATAACAGGTCAGTGGACTACGTCTGGAACAGGTATATTTATGCCTAATGATAGTAGTTTAGTCCCTGAATATTATCTTACTTCAATAGATACAGCGCTGTCTGGTATTGCTTTCTGGCTTACCAGTACAAATAATGGAACTTGTGTACCTATGACGGATTCAGTATATGTGACCTTTGAACCCAGTCCGATTGTTTTTGCAGGAGACGATCATAATGTTTGTGTTGGAAATAATGTAGCTCTCGACGGACAGATTATAGGTGCAACAGGTACAGGTGGATGGACAAGTAATGGCGATGGAACATTTAATCCGTCATCAACCGATCTTGTAACGAGTTATATTCCTGGAACCAATGACTTAATTAACGAAACGGTTATCCTCACTCTTACATCTGATCTGTCTGCATATTGTGCTTCAGTTTCTGATTCAATCATCATCACGTTTATTTCGCTAGGAACTGCTGCGGATATTGCTTTTGCAGATTCGTTGTGTTTTGGGGATAGTTTATTTGTGATTCCTGTAATTACAGGTGATACAGGTGCTTTTGCGTGGACAACCAGTGGCTCAGGTACTTTTATGCCGGATACATTCTCGGTAATGCCTGTATATATTCCTTCAGAGGACGATCTGACAGTTGGACAGGTATGGATACATATGTCCTATTCATATGCTTGTGGAAGCTCAAGAGATAGTCTGTTGCTGAATGTAAATCCAATACCTTTTGCCGACTTTAGTTTTGCTACAATTTGTAATGAATTATTGGTTAATTTTACTGATCAAAGTCGTGTGAATCCAGGTACTATTAGTTCATATGAATGGGATTTTGGCGATGGAGGCACTTCTGATTTGCAAGATCCATCGCATACATACTTAAATCCTTTGACTGTTGATGTTGGACTTATCGTGTCTTCAGCAGCCGGATGTTCGGATACAGTATTGAAACCTGTACAGGTGTTTAATCCGGTATTTGCTGATTTTGTGGCATCTGATACAACTCCGGGTGTGAGTGAACAGGTTAATTTCACCAACCAATCTACAGGTGGATTATCTTATATGTGGACATTTGGAGATCAGGTTGGAACCTCAGTAGAAGAAAATCCGTCATATGCATATTCGGCTCCCGGAGTTTATCCAGTCTGGTTATTTGTTGAAGGTGAAAATAGTTGTAT
This sequence comes from Bacteroidetes bacterium HGW-Bacteroidetes-21, assembly GCA_002840935.1. GTDB lineage: Bacteria > Bacteroidota > Bacteroidia > Bacteroidales > GWA2-32-17. Next base: position 4,803 of record PHDH01000085.1, read on the forward strand.
GGATAGTGCGACAGTAAATATATTCATCAACTTTGCAGGTTATGCCGTTCCTACAGCATTCTCTCCAAACGGTGATGGCTTGAATGATGGTTTTAATATCCGAGGTGGACCCTTTGTTGAATATGAAATGAGGGTTTTTAATGATTGGGGACAGGAAATATTTATCTCCACCAGTCAGTCTGTTAGTTGGGATGGAACCTTTAAAGGAAAGGATCAACAAGAGGGTGTTTACGTTCTGATCTTCAGAGGTAAACTTATTGATGGAACAGAGGTCGATTTTTCAGGAGATATAACATTGGTTCGTTAAGATAGGAGGTAAATATGAAAAAGTTAATTCAAATATCAGTTGTTGTAGTTATGGTAATCATTTCAAGCAACTTAAATGCACAGGATCATCATTTTTCGCAATATGATGCCACGCTGCATTATATGAACCCCGCTCTTACAGGAATGTCATGGGAAGATCCTTTTACATGGAGAGCAAACGCCGCTTATCGTTCTCAATGGCAAGGAATTGCAAGCCGCCCTTTTACGAATCAGTTTATTGGTTTTGATATGCTATGGAAAAAAGGAATAGGCCTGGGAGGTTATATTGTCAATAATCGTGCAGGATCTGGATTTCTTAATACATTAAATGTGATGGTGGGCGGTGCTTATAAAATTAGTATCGACCCAACCAATACTCATAATTTGTATGGGGGGCTTCAATTAGGAATGTTTCATCGGAGTATCAGTATAACTGATTTAATTTTTGACAGTCAGTTTGAAATGGGTTCATCCGGATGGGAAGTCACCCCAAACAGTGGAGAAAACATGGGCGATAAGAGTTTGATTAGAATAGACGCTAATATGGGCTTTTATTACAGGTATAACGATAAACAAAAAAACTATAAGCCTTGGGGCGGTTTTTCATTGTTTAGGGTTACCATGCCAAATGAGTCATTTACTGCCGAGGTAATTAGAATGCCCATTCGTTGGTCTTTTGTCGGAGGATGTGATGTTAAATTAAATGAAGTGTTTATATGCAAGCCTTCATTCTTAACAATGTTTCAAGGTAAAGCAAGTGAATATGTCATCACGGTTATGAATGATTATCTGATAGAAAACACTCCTTGGGCTATTACTGGAGGGTTGTCCTTACGAGTTAAAGACGCGGTAATTGTTGCTTTGGGAGCTAAGTATGGACGTAGCCAATATAGAATCAGCTATGACTTTAATACTTCTTATCTGAGAAATTATTCTCACTATAAAGGTGGTTTTGAATTGACAGCAATATATGTATTTGATAAAGAAAAAGCTGTTTCTCAAAGATCGTTTCAATAATTGACAATATTTTAATTATTTAAGGGGGAGTAATCCCCCTTTTTTAGTTTTTTAGGATTTTATTAAACCCTTGTCGAGGTCAATTAGGATAACTTTGTTCTGAAAAGAGAATTATGCTTTCTAAATGCAAATGTTTTATTTTAATTATGGTGGCCGTTTTTATGACCGCATGTAACAATAATGCACAAACTGAAACTAAGAATATGAAAACGAATGATAAAATACAGGACGGTAAAAATCCACTGACAGATTTTGAACAAAAGGTGTTGTTGTATAAATATACTGAGCGGCCACATTCTGGCGAGTATGAAACTAAAAATCAGGAAGGAACTTACCTTTGTAAATATTGCAATGAACCATTATACAAATCGCTTAGTAAATTCGACGCTCAATGTGGCTGGCCTTCTTTTGATGATGAAATCCCTGGGTCGGAAAAAAGAACTTTAGACGATGATGGCAGACGGACCGAAATTACTTGTGCGTCGTGTGGGGGGCATTTGGGGCACGTATTTGAGGGCGAGGGGTATACTGATAAGAATGTCAGACATTGTGTCAATTCTGTATCATTACGATTTATTCCTGCTGTAATTGAGAAGAAGCCGGAGCGTGCTGTATTTGCTGGGGGCTGTTTTTGGGGAGTAGAATATTATTTCTCGAATTTGCCCGGAATTTATAAGGTAACTTCAGGGTATATGGGAGGCGCGGTTGAAAATCCAACATACGAAATGGTGTGTGAGGGTAACACAGGTCATGCAGAAGTTGTCGAAGTTTTTTTTAATCCTGATTCTGTGACTTATGAAAAACTTTTGAAAATATTTTTTGAGATTCATGATTTCTCACAGATCAACAGGCAAGGTCCCGATGTTGGAGTGCAATACAGATCTGAGATATTTTATTTTTCAGAAAAACAAAAAGAGATTGCCGAAAAACTTGTCAATCAACTTAAAGAAATGTCATACACTGTGGCTACCAAAATAACTCCTGCAGGTGTTTTCTGGGAAGCAGAGTCTTATCATCAGAAATATTACGAACGTAAGGGTGGAAGACCCTATTGTCATGTCCATAGAAAAGTGTTTTAACTGGGATTTTTTCCGACTTTTTTTTTATCTTTGCACAAATTGTTTTGAATGGATAATGAGAACCTGAGGGATAAGATTAAGGACTTTCTGCAAGGTCTCCCCGGAAAATATACGATACTCGAAGAGAGAATTCCGGTTGAAGTTCAACTGACCTATTTTGAGTTTACCCGAAAAATTAAAGAGGATCTGGATAAGTCAACCGTTATGTCTGAAGCGGATAAACTTTTTGCACCCGAATATTCTATTAGTGATAAAAAGGAGTTACTGGCAAGACTAGCCTCTTTACCTGAAGTTGAAGCATACAGAACCATTGAAAAGTTTTCAGGGACTCCTGATACAGGACTTGAGCAATGGTCGAAACTTGCACTGCTCGAAAGTCGGATGTTGCTGGAAAGTTTTCTGACAGATGAAGGTCAGGTCTTAATTGCATCGGGTTTAGGTGGAAAAAACGGTCTTTTACGATATTTCTTTGTTGGGTTTTTAAAAGAAAACATAGCTATTACGGATGCTCAGAAAAAAGTAATAGATAATGAATTCGAAGCAGGAATTTCTCAGCAGAGTGGCGTGATTGAAAATACAGAGTTTAGTAGTTTTTACTTTACACTTACTTGCCTTTTGCCGGTCCAATCGGAGATACACGAACTATTTAAAAGAATGACTCGGGAGTGTAATGTTTATGGAAGTTTTTTAAGAGATAATTTTATTGTTACCAATGTGAAATTTCTTAACGACAAAGAAATCCAGTCTTTTGTAACATTAATGGATAAACCTGACCATATAAAACCCTTTGAGGCGCATGAAGAATAGTATCGTGAATGTGGCCATACAGGTCTTGCCTGTATCTAAAACCAAACATCCTTATGCTATTGTTGATACAGCTATTGAAGTGATTCAAAAATCGGGACTTACCTACAGAGTTTGTCCTTTCGAAACGGTAGTCGAAGGACCTTTTGCTCAGGTAATGTCGCTTATTGAAGAAATTCACCATGCTTGTTATGCAGATGGAACAGAAAACATGATGTGTTATGTGAAAATTCAAAGCAATGCTTCCGGAACCGTTTCTATCGGCGACAAAATGGATAAATACGATTAAAAAGAAAATGCCGGCTTAACCGGCATATTCAAGAATTTTTCTGATACTTTTTTCTGAGGGGTCTTCGCCTTCCAAATGTTCAATTTGTTGTTGAAGGAACAAGTCTTCAATGTTGTTCAGGTCGTTTAGATTTTCAGTTGTATCAAAGAAATAAATAAGAGTAAAGTTTTTATTCATAGGCAAAAAATGGGTTTTATTTTAAGTAATAACGGCCAAAAAAATAGGATATTATATTTTAATATAAATATTTTGGATAATTTTTAAAATAAAAAAGTGGTCCATAATTGAATGAACCACTTTTATAACAGGGATGCTGAAAAGGTTATGCCTCGGTCAACTGAATCTTCTTCTCTTCAATAATCCTTCTCAGATTGATTAACGCATATCTCATTCGACCAAGAGCGGTATTGATGCTGACATTGGTTTCTTCAGCAATTTCTTTAAAGCTCATCCCAATATAGTGTCGCATGAGAATAATTTCTTTTTGTTCGCTAGGCAAATATTCAATAAGTTTGCGCAGATCACTGTTAATTTGTTGACTGATGATGCTGGCTTCAACAGGTTTGTCGGCCAAAGGAATCGAATTGAATAGATCAGCCTCATAGGAATCGTTAGAAACAGTCTTCAGATTCTGTTCTTTACGAAAATGATCTATGATTAGATTGTGGGCAATACGCGTAGCCCAAGCGATGAATTTTCCATCGTCATTATATTTCCCGTTTTTAAGGGAATTAATAATCTTAATAAATGTGTCCTGAAAAATGTCTTCGGCAAGATCCCGTTTTTTGACCATTAGATAAATATAGGTGAACAAACGTCTTTTGTGTCTGTTCAACAATACATCAAAACATCGGGAATTACCTGCAAGATACTGCTCAACTAATTGAACATCAGTTAATTCTTTTAATTTCATGACCACCTCCCTGTTTTTTTGGTTAAGTGGTAGAATTCATCCGATAAGCAGTCCTCCTATTAAAAATGTTTAACACTACAAATATACAACGTAAAAACCAAAAAAGTATTGTTTTTTTGTAAAATATTTTCAACGAGATAATACAAAAATCATGCCTCAACACAAACAAATCAAAATTCAAGGCGCCAGAGAGCATAATCTTAAGAATATCAATGTGGTAGTTCAGCGAGACCAGTTTACTGTGATCACCGGATTGTCGGGAAGTGGCAAGTCGACCCTTGCTTTTGATACGCTGTTTGCCGAGGGACAACGACGATATATTGAAAGTTTATCGTCATACGCTCGTCAATTTCTTGGAAAAATTAACAAGCCCGAAGTCGATATGATAGATGGTTTGCCTCCGGCTATTGCCATCGAACAAAGAACAGTGAGTCGTAATCCTCGTTCTACAGTGGGCACAGTGACAGAGATTTATGAATATCTTAAGCTTTTATATGCAAGAATTGGTAAAACATATTCTCCCATTTCTGGTAATATTGTAAAAAAGCATACGATTAAAAATATTTCCGATTTTATTTATAGCCACCCAGAAGGAACCAAGGGAATCATCAGTTTTCAAATACCAAATGATTATCCTTATGATGATTTTTTTGAGCAGTATTATCAAAAGGGTTTTTCTAGACTTGATCAGGAGGGGAGTACGGTAGATTTTGCAGAAGTTACTAAAGAAGATTTTTATAAGGCTGGAGTTATTATTGACCGATTTGTTGTGAATAGCTCAGAAGAAAATATGAGCAGGATGAACGAATCTATAGAAAAGGCACTTAATGAAGGTGATGGAAAATGTCATGTCAGAATATTTGAAGGGAAGAAAAGTAAAATTGAAAGTTTTTCGACAAGATATGAGGCCGACGGAATTTTATTCGAAGAGCTGCATCCTCATATGTTCGCATACAATAGTCCTGCTGGGGCCTGCAAGAAATGTGAAGGGTATGGACAGACAATTGGCATTGATCCTGATTTAGTGATCCCAAATAAATCTTTGAGTGTATATCAGGATGCCGTTGTTTGCTGGAAAGGCGAAGTAATGAGTGAATGGAAAATTGATGTGATTGAAAATGCAGAGAGGACAGATTTTCCGATTCATACACCCTACGAAGATTTAACTGAGGAACAAAAGCAGGTGCTTTGGAATGGGAATGGCTATTTTAAAGGGATACATGCATTCTTTAAGTTTGTTGAAGAAAACATGTATAAGATTCAATATCGTATAATGCTGTCCAGATATCGTGGGAAAACGCTTTGTCCTGAATGTCATGGAACGCGAATTAAGAAAGAAGCCAGTTGGGTGAAAATTAATGGAAAATCTGTTGCAGACCTTGTTTCGATGCCGGTAAAAGAATTGTATGCGTTTTTTAGTCACATTGAATTGGATCCTATAGAAAAGACAATTTCTTCAAGAATTTTAACCGAAACAGAGAGCCGATTGAGATATTTAAATGAAGTAGGTCTAGGTTATTTAACGCTTAATCGTGGAGCAAACACATTGTCTGGCGGAGAAACTCAGCGTATTATGCTGGCATCTCAATTGGGTAGTGGACTGGTTGGTTCTTTGTACATATTAGATGAACCCAGTATTGGCTTGCATCCTGCAGATACACAAAAACTTATAGGTGTAATAAAAAGTTTGAAAGAAATGGGTAATACCATTGTTGTGGTAGAACACGATGAAGAAATTATGCTGGCTTCCGATTATATTATTGATATGGGACCTTTGGCAGGAAGTCAGGGTGGGGAAGTGGTGTATTCGGGTGAGACTATGGGTTTAAAAGATTGCAAAAAAAGTATCACAGCAAAATATCTCTTTTCTGAAAATCGGTTCGAAATACCAACTTCGCATCGAAAATGGTCACACAGGATTGTCGTAGAAGGAGCCAAGCAATTTAATCTGAAAAATATTAAGGTTAAGTTTCCTCTGAATTCTCTGGTCGTTGTCTCTGGGGTGAGCGGTTCGGGCAAATCAACCTTGGTGAAAGGAATATTGTATTCTGCTTTACAAAGATATTTTGGTCAGGGAAACGAAAAACCCGGACAATTTTCTGCAATTAGCGGAGATGTCTCCCGAATTACTGCTGTGGATATGATAGACCAGAATCCTATTGGACGTTCTACCCGGTCTAATCCGGTGACCTACATTAAAGTTTATGATGAAATCCGAACGCTGTTTTCTCAGCAGGCATTGGCTAAACAATATGGTTTTAAACCCTCCTATTTTTCATTTAATGTAGAGGGGGGGCGATGTGAGGAATGTCAGGGAGATGGGCAAATTACAATAGAGATGCAGTTTTTGGCAGATGTAAATCTTGTTTGTGATTCGTGTGAAGGAAAACGTTTTAAACAGGAAGTCCTAGAAGTTCTTTATCGGGGTAAGAGTATTTTCGATATACTCGATATGACGATTGGTGATGCTATTACGTTTTTTGGTGAGGGCAAATCAATGCTGGAGAAGAAAATTGTTGAGAAATTAAGTGTACTGGGTCAGGTAGGTCTCGATTATTTAAAAATGGGACAATCTTCGGCTCATTTAAGTGGAGGAGAATCGCAACGATTAAAACTGGCCACATATATTGCAGGAGAAGCCAGTAGTCCCATGCTCTTTATCTTCGATGAGCCAACCACGGGATTACATGCGCATGATGTGCAAAAGCTCCTTGATTCATTTAATGCGTTACTGAGCAGAGGTCATAGTATTATTGTTGTTGAACATAATCCCGACATTATTATCAAAGCCGACTGGTTGATAGAACTAGGGCCTGAGGGAGGCGATCAGGGCGGTTACCTTGTTTTTGAAGGGGAGCCTGCAGAGATTATTCAAGTTAGCGCATCTCCTACAGGAAAATATCTTAAATCCAGATTAACCTAAGGTGATTTTCTACAAGCGCAGTTTAGCTGACTAAACCAATAAGTATACTATAAAAAAAGGCTGCCCTTAGGCAGCCTTTTTAATGTAAACCGGAGTTTATTTATTTAACGATTGATTTAAAAGTATCATCGGCGAAATATTTAGCAAATTCCATATCGGTTTTTGCCAGATCATTCAGAGCAGCATCTTTGCTGATAGCAGCGCGAAGATTATTGTAAAGTAAATCTGTGTTCTGTTGACGAGCGCCGGCAACAGCTTTCAGATAATACATCATAGCGCGTTCTTTATCTTCAGCGCAATCAACAGTTTTTACGCAATTGCTGGGGTCTCCGGCTAATAATTTAGCAAGAGCAGCATTGAATGTGCAATAGTCGCTGAATAATGTAACTGCACTCTGATAATCGGCTTTTTTAACAGCGCAAACACCTAAGTTGTAATTAACTTCTTTTCCAGCACCACCAGCTGATTTGAAATATTCTTCAGCTTTAACGAAGTCACCTTCCATCAGAGCACATACTCCAAGGTTATTCATGATAATAGCGTTGGTTGATTCGATAGCTTTTGCTTTTTTGAATTTTTCTTTTGCTTCACCAATTTTACCTTGTTTTACAAGAACATATCCAGCGTTATTGGCAGCTCTCCAGCAACTTGGGAAGTTTGCCATTGCTTTTTCGTAAATTTTTAACTGACGATCTAAGTTCTGTGTAAGTGTAGCTGTAAATAAAATTTCTTCAATTTTTAATGTGTCAGGTTTAGTGTCAAATAACTGATTGAGTTCTTCGTCCGACCAGCCCATAACATCAGAGTTTACTTTAATCACTGAACGACGGAGTTTAGGTAAAACTTTGTCAGCTACCTGTAAATATGCTTTGCTGATGTTTTTAATTTCTTTCTCACGAACAATAGGATCTGAGTACATAGAAAGTACGCGGATAATAAGATCTTTGTCAGCAAGGTCAGATTTTTCCATTTCGGTTTTAAAACCGTCCCAATCTTCGGGAGTAGCATTAACACTTACAAATGATTTATCTTTTGCTTTTTCAAATTTGCCAAATTCTTTTGTAATGGTTGTGTTCCCTGAAGTACCACGATTGTCAGAAAGTTTAGTGTTCAGATCAAGTTCTCCATCGGGAGAAGCATAAGATGACACCACAACACCTTTAATATCTCTGCGTGATTCGGGTTTCATAGCAGTTTTCAAATAAGCTTTCAGATTTTTATAATCATCCTGATTTAATTCGGTAGGACGAACTGTAGCCTGATTGATTACGAAGTGAATGTCGGCAACCATACTCTCAGGAGTAATTCTTTCAAATTTGTCTTTGCCAATAATTGCTTTGGCATCTTTTTCAAGTAAGCCGGGGGTAGCAATAGTTCCTTTAGCGATTTTAACAGGATCAAAATCAACAAATTTTTTCTTTACATTGGCTGTAATTCTTGCTTCTAGATCACAAATACGCATTTGAGGTACGTAAGCAATTTTATCTGTATATGAAAAACTTCCACCATTTAAATAATTAACTACAACATTATTGTCAAGTACTTTTTCGCCCTGAACTTTCACAGTTTTCAGCGCAATTTCGCCACCATTATAAGTAATGAATGGTTTAATCTCACAAGTTACTTTTTTCTTGTAATACTTTGCGGGAAATTTACCGGTAACATTAATAGTTACACTGTCTGCATGCATTTCTAAGGGGTTAGGAGTAACCGTATAGGAAATCATCCCCTGATTCTTTTTCATTTTTTTAAGACCGGTGCAACTGTTAAAGCTTAAACTGATGGCTACCAGTGCAAGGACATAAACAAAGACGTTGTTTTTCATATTAATCATTAATTTGAATTAATTCAACAAATTGAACATTTACTATCGCACAAAGATATAAATGTTTTATTTAAAAAAAATATTTTTTTAAACAGAACGTGGCAAAATGGTTAATAACAATTGAAAATTAAATCGCAAAT
>PHDH01000085.1:14174-21652 GCA_002840935.1 Bacteroidetes bacterium HGW-Bacteroidetes-21
GATTTTGTCTGAAAAAGTCGGTGTAACTTATTTGTATTTCCTGTAAGTATTCGGGACTAATATTTTGTTCATAATTTCTACCTCTTTTTGAGATGTTTTTAAGAAGCTTTTCGATGGGATTTGACAAATATATTATAAGTCCAGGGCGGGGAATTTTCTTAAAAACAATGTAGAATAATTGTCTGAAAAGTTCGAATTCATCATCGTTTAATGTCTTTCGGGCAAATATCAGTGTTTTTGGGAAAAAGTAATCGGAAATAATGCCTTTATAAAATAAAGGATAAGATGAAATGTCGCTGCTAATCTGATGATACCGATCTGCCAGAAATGATAATTCAAGAGGAAACGCATATCGTTCAGGATTCTCATAGAATTTTGGCAGAAAAGGGTTGTCGCAAAACCGTTCGAAAATTGTCTTATAATTGAAATCTTCTGAAAGTTTCGTAACAAGAGATGTTTTGCCAGCACCTATGTTTCCTTCTATAACAAGGAAATCGGGGAAATTCATGACTTACTTTATTTTTTCAATGCCCATATTATATAAAGTGAAAGACAAAATGTCGGTAGATTCATCAATCATTTTTGTGGTTGATTTTCCGGCTCCATGTCCCGCTTGAGTCTCAATCCTGATAAGAACCGGATTTGGCCCTTTGTATTTTTCCTGCAATGTGGCAATGTATTTAAATGAATGTGCGGGTACAACTCTGTCGTCATGATCAGCAGTCGTTACCATTGTGGCAGGGTAGTTGACTCCTTCTTTGATATTGTGTAATGGAGAATAAGTTAAGATATAGTTAAATTCTAAAGAATCTTCACTGCTCCCATAATCGGTAACCCATGCCCATCCGATAGTGAATTTGTGATATCTGAGCATATCCATAACACCCACAGCGGGTAATGCTACTCTAAATAAATCGGGGCGCTGATTGGCTACGGCTCCTACAAGAAGTCCTCCGTTAGATCCTCCCTGTATAGCTAATTTTGCAGGTGAGGTGTATTTTTCTTTAATAAGATATTCTGCTGCTGCAATAAAATCGTCAAATACATTCTGCTTTTTTAACTTGGTGCCTGATAAATGCCATGATTCACCATATTCTCCGCCACCACGGAGGTTGGCCATGACATAAATGCCTCCGTTCTCGAGCCATAGAAGGCGTGTGATGCTGAAAGAAGGGCTAAGACTGATATTAAATCCGCCATATCCGTATAATAAGGTAGGATTGGTTCCATCTAGAATAATGCCTTTTTTATAGGTAATAAACATCGGTATTCTGTTGCCATCTTTACTGTTGTAAAATACTTGCTTAACTTCATAATCTGATGAATTGAAATCAACTTTGGGGGAGAAAAAGACTTCGCTTTTTCCACTGGAAAGGCTGTATTTGAATATGGTTGTTGGATAGTTGAATGAGGTGAAATCGTAAAATGCTTCATCGTCATCTTTTTCCGTATTAAAAGAGTTCACGGTACCAATAACAGGTAACTCTATTTCACCCATAAATTTACCTTCAGTGTTATAAATTTCTAATTGAGAATGAGCATCTTTAAGATAATTGGCAATGATTTTTTTATTGACAATGCTAATTGATTGAAGCAAATCGGGTCTTTCTGGCAAAATATCCACCCAAGAAGCTGTATCTGGTTTGTCGAAGTCAAAACTAATGAGTTTATATTTTCCAGCATTCTTGTTAGTTTTAACATAAAAAATATTTTCATTATTGTGGATAATACTGTGCTGATAATCAAAGCTTTCTTCGATAGCTACGAATTTGCTTCCAACAACGCCCAAATCTTTTATGTAAACGGCATTTCCCGATTTATTTGCTTCTTCTTCATATACAATTAGATATTTTGCATCGTCGGTGACAGTCGCGTAATGTGATCTTTGTGGTGCATTCTTGTTTTCGCGTATGATTTGATCTTTTTCCTGAGGTGTTCCTAATTGATGATAATAAAGTTTGTGAAACTGATTCTTTTGAGAAAGTTCTTTGCCTTTTTCAGGTTTTTCGTACCCGCTGTAAAAAAAACCGTTTTCAAACCAAGAAATGCCAGAGAATTTAACCCATTCAATTTTATCTGATAATAATTTTTTGCTGACGATGTCCATGACAAATATTTCGTTCCAGTCGCTTCCTCCTCGGGAAATGGAATAGGCAATATATTTACCATCTTTCGAAATGTCTATTCCTGCTAAAGAGACTGTTCCGTCGGTGGATAATGTGTTGGGGTCAAGTAGTACCTTGGCTTCACTTTTATTGTTTTCTTGCATGTATAACACGCTTTGGTTTTGCAAACCATCGTTTTTATAAAAAAAGATCATGCCAGCCTTTTTAAAAGGGGCACTTTGACGTGGGTAATTCCATAAATGTGTAAGTCTCTGCTTGATTTGTTCGCGATATGGAATGTTTTTCAAGTATGAAAATGTAACGGCGTTTTGAGAATCAACCCATGCTTTTACATCAGGTGCTGTGTCGTTTTCCAACCAACGATAAGGATCTGCAATTTTTGTCCCGAAATAGGTGTCGGAAGAATCACATTTCATTGTGAGGGGATATTTTACCGTCACAGCTTTTTCATTTTTATCATTACATGCTGTCATAATTGACATGAGACTTATTAGTAAAACGACCGTTTTTGTTCTCATCATTTTTTTTTCAAAAATAGTAGAAATTTTACAAATAAATCTCAGATAATACTAAATCGATTTAAACTTCAAAATTTTTATGATTTTTTTTGTATTTGCATGTTTTTTTGTATAATTTTACAATTATTAAACCAAAAACTTTAATTATGAGAAGGTTAGCGTTAGTATTCTGTGTTTTGTGTATGGCAATGCAGTTTTCATGGGCTCAGAAAGTTCTTTTATCACTTAATTCTGAAAAAGCAAATATTTTCAATGTGCAGCAGTCAAGCTTGACTGGATTTGATTTTACTGCACATATGAATGATTTGGTCCTTTTTGAAGTGGGCACCAAAGCGGGACAGTTTTATGCCATGATTTCGGAGGGGATGATAATGGATGGTGTTGTTGGCGATCCATCGTTACCATGTATAAAGAAATTAGTAGAGATGCCTGTTAACGGAATACCTGAAATTGAAGTTTTATCTTATGAAGAAGATTTTATTGACTTAAATCTATATGGGATAATTTATCCCGTATTGCCTCAACAGCCTTCTTTGAGTAAAAGCCAGGATGCCGACGAAGTTCCTTTCTATTACAATCAGGCAAAATACGGAGATGATAATTTTTCTGATGTGCCTGTTGCAAAGATCGAAAGACTGGGCGAAATGCGTGGAGTGAATATTGGTCGATTGACAATTTCCCCGGTTCAGTATAATCCTGTAACCAATCAGTTCAGAATTCTTAAAAATGTTCGCGTACGTGTTACATATCGGAATGCTGATGTTCAGAAAACCATACAGAATAAAAAACAGCATTATTCACCTGCTTTCGAAATGTCCTTTGGCAATATTCAAAACTATCAACCAGCCATTCTAAAGGATACTTTAACTAAATTTCCAGTAAAATATCTTATTATCAGCGACAGAATGTTTGAGGCAGATTTGCAGACCTTTGTTGAGTGGAAAACACGTAAAGGGTTTAACGTTGTTGTTGCTTATACCGATGTAATTGGAACTACAACAACTGCTATTAAAAATTATATAGCGACACAATACAACGCAGGAACACCAACAAATCCCGCCCCAAGTTATGTGCTTTTTGTAGGTGATGTAGCTCAAGTACCTACATTTAATGGAACAACAGGATCACATGTTACTGATTTATATTATGTAGAAATAAATGGCGGAACAGATTATTTTCCTGAGATGTATTTTGGCCGTTTTTCGGCACAAACTGTTGCTCAAATGCAAACCCTAAAAAGTAAAACATTACAATTTGAGCAATATACTATGCCAGATCCTGCATATCTCGATAAAGCATTACTTGTTGCTGGAGTCGATGCCAGTATGGCTCCAACATATGGAAATGGTCAGATTAATTATGGGACTTCCAATTATTTTAATGCTGCTCATGATATTAGTACCTATGTTTATCTTTATGGCTCAGGTAGTCCGATTATTTCGAATAGTACTGCGGCATCTCCTGCAATTCGTCAAAATGTAAGCGATGGAGTTGGTTTTGCTAATTATACCGCACATTGCTCCGAAGATGGCTGGGCTGATCCCAGTTTTATTCGGTCACATGTTCCCGCTTTGACGAATGTCAATAAATATTGTGTGATGATTGGTAACTGTTGTCTTTCTAATAAATTTGAAGTTTCTGAATGCTTTGGTGAAGCCATTACCAGAACGCCTGAAAAAGGTGCAGTTGCATATATTGGAGCTTCAAATAGTTCGTATTGGAATGAAGATTACTATTATTCTGTGGGAGTCGGTGCTATTACAGCTACTCCAACCTATGCTACAACAGGTTTAGGGTATTATGATAAACTTTTTCATGAAAACGGGGAGGCTTTCAGTGATTGGTATGTTAGCACCGGACAAATGAATTTTGGAGGAAATTTAGCTGTTTCAGAAGGTAGTACCAGTGATAAATATTATTGGGAAATGTATCAGATTATGGGCGATCCTTCGCTGATGCCCTATTTGGGAATTCCTTCTGCCCTCACTGCAAATTACCTTACAACCATTCCTATTGGAGTACCAACGGTAGTAATCAATACTGAAGAACATGCTTATGTCGCACTTTCTTTAAATAATGTATTGAAAGAAGCACAGTATACCATGACAAACACTTCTGTAACCATGGACTTGTCTTTCGTTGCTGCGCCTTGTACGCTGGACGTTGTAATTACAAAACAGGACAGAATTCCGCATATGGGACAAATTGTTATTGTTCCCAATAACTCTCCATATGTTGTCTATTCTAACCATACCGTAAATGATCCTGCTGGAAATAATAACAGTATCGTAGATTATAGTGAGAATATTGTTTTGGATTTAACGCTTTCGAATGTAGGAAATCAGGATGCAAGCAATGTGACAGCTACTTTATCTTCTACTGATGCAAATATAAATATTACGGATAATACTGAAACTTTTGGAACAATTACAGCAAGTAATAGTTTAACCATGCCTTTAAGTTATGCTTTTGCTGTTAATGCGATAATTCCGGATCAACATTCTGTACCCTTTGTAATATCTAGTTCTAATGGCACTGATACTTGGAATACTAATTTCAATATTGTACTTAATGCCCCACTAATAACTGTTCCTTCAGTAATAGTAGATGATACAAATACAGGGAATTCTAACAATAGATTGGATCCGGGTGAAAATGTGACATTGAATTTCAATACATTAAATGGTGGCCATTCTATTAGCCCCGCAGCTATAGGTACAATGACATGTGCTTCACCTTATATTACCATTACAAATGCCACAGCAAATCTTGGAGCATTAGGAATCAGCCAAACGATACCTGCTTCATATGATATACAGATTGATGCTTCTACTCCTCTTGGAACAATGGTTACCTTTAATTATTCGGTCGATGCCGGTGGTTATACAGCAGTCAAATCTATAACATTACCAGTTGGCTTAATTGTTGAAGATTGGGAAACAAATACATTTTCTCATTTTCCTTGGTCTACAACTGATTATGGAACAGTTCCCTGGATCATAACATCTGCCGGATCTATTTACGAAGGGGGTTTTGCGGCTCGTTCGGGTGATATAAATGATAATCAGACTTCCGTAATGAATATTCAGGTTACAGTTCTTAATGCTGATACTTTATCTTTTTTCAAAAAAGTTTCCTGTGAAGCAATCTCATCTTATGGTTCTTACTGGGATTATCTCGAATTTCTTGTTGATGGTACCAGTAAAGCTAAGTGGGCAGGTGAAGTCGATTGGTCACGTCAAGCTTATTATGTCACAGCCGGTAGTCACTTACTTACATGGAAATATTTTAAGGATGGTTCCGTTTCTTCTGGAAGTGATGCTGCATGGGTAGATTTTATTGTATTTCCTCCTATTGATTTATCCGCTGATGTTGATAATAACCTTATCGTTGCTCAATCACTTTCAGTATATCCCAATCCTTTCCTCAATGAGTTTTCTGTAAATATTGGTCTTGCCCTTGATACAAAAGTTACAATAGAGATGTTTAATTCACTGGGACAGAAAGTGAAAACTATAGCCAGCGATCTTCAATTGTCACAAGGGTATAATAATATTTCAGTGTCTACATTAGACCTGCCTGCAGGGTTCTACATTATTAAATACAATTCTCCTTATGGTGAATTGAATTCTCAAGTTGTTAAAACCAATTAATTTGACATATGAAGTTTGTAACGGTATTTCTTTTAGTAGCTTTTTCATTTGCATTGCTTAATGCTCAGGAAAGAGCCTACACCGACATTCAAAACGATGGTGTAATATCAACCCAGATTAATTTAGTAAACCCTTCTGTAACGAATCCTGTTGTTAAGATTTCTGTGAACGCCTATGATTTACGTCCTGTGATAGTTAATGGTGAAGAGACTTTCGTTGTCGATGCTCCCGATTTTTCCAGAATTCTGAAAGCCGGTGCTCCTGATTTAGTTCATTTTGCCAAATCAGTAGTGATTCCTGATAATGGATCAATGTCATACTCTGTTGTTAGTTCTGATTATTTCGAACTACAAAATGTAAATATTGCCCCTTCCAAAGGGAATCTGCTGAGAACAGTGAACCCTGATGATGTGGCTTATGTCTATGGCGCAGAGTATTCCCAAAATGCTTTTTACCCATCTTCAGTTGTATCACTTCAGGATCCTTATATTTTTAGGGATTTGCGTGGTCAGGTTGTCGATTTTACGCCCTTTCAATATAATCCCGTAACCAAAGTTTTAAGGATTTATACTGAAGTCACCGTAGAATTAAAGCATAATTCCGCACCAGGGTTAAACGAATTTACGAGATCTAAAGCTTTTGCTTCTGTCGATCAGGAATTTAATCAGTTGTATTCCCGGCATTTTTTGAATTATAATCAAACTATTGCAAAGTATACTCCTATTTCAGAAACCCCAGGTAATATTTTAATTATTTCCTATGGCTCTTTTATTCCTGATATGCAGGCGTTTGTCGATTGGAAGATTCTGAAGGGAATTGAAACGGAGATTGTTGATGTTGCAACTATAGGGAATACCGCTACTGCAATTAAATCATTTGTTACGAACTATTATAATACAAACGGACTTACTTTTTTGTTGCTGGTTGGAGATTTTGCACAAGTAACTTCTTCAACTGTTACTATTAATGCACCTAAGGATATCGAGTATGCATATCTTACAGGAAATGATCATTACCCTGAATTTTTGGTAGGTCGTTTTACTGCCGAAACTACTGCTCAGGTTCAGACACAAGTTGAAAGAAGTGTTTTTTATGAAAAAACCCCTGCTTCAGGTGATTGGTATACCAAAAACATTGGAATTGGTAGTAGCGAAGGACCGGGTCATAATGGCGAATATGAT
>PHDH01000086.1 GCA_002840935.1 Bacteroidetes bacterium HGW-Bacteroidetes-21
ATCGATTTGTCCATTGGCATATACTATTGCGATTTTATCCTTGGGCATATCTTCTTTAGATGTCCGTGGGGCTTTGTTATATTTTTCAATGGTGATTAATTCAGCATAGTCTTCGGTCGAACCACTGAGTGCTTTTAATTTGGCGAAAAATTCATCTTTATAAATAATGCCATCAATCATTTTTAAACTGAGTGCATCTGCCGAACATCCGATTAAGAGACTGTCGGCAATAAGGTTGAGCTGGTCTTCACTAACTTTTCTGCTAGTAGCCACATTTTTAACTACATAATTCCACATTGAGCCCAAGTATGTACTGGTTTGTTCGCGGTTGGCGTCACTCATTTTGTCGAGAATGAATGGTTCAATGGCTGATTTGAATTTTCCATGTCTCACAATCTGAGGCTCTATGCCTAGTTTTTCGAGGGCACCTTTATAGAACATAATATCTGAACGTAGTCCTTTCCATTCAATTTCACCTTCAGGATTGAGGAAAATACTATCTGCTACGGAGGCCAGATAATAGGCGCCTTGTGTGTAATAGTCGCTATAGGCTACAATGAATTTGCCGGATTCCTTGAATTTAAGAAGAGCCTGACGTATTTCTTCTATACTTCCAAAACCAGCTTGAACTGAAGTTAAATCGAGATAAATCCCTTTAATATTATCATCTGTTGCCGCTTTTCTTAGGTTTTTCAGGATGTCAACAAGTCCCAATTTCTCTTTTGTTTTCATGCCTCCACCAAAAGAAAAGTCTTCGAATGGATTATCACTGGTTCTTTCTTTGACTTGATAATTCAACTGCATATGTAATACAGATGAGGGTTTTACGTTTACCGTCTCTTCAACAGATGATACACCGGCAATCATGCCAATGAAAATAAAGAAAATAATAACCTGAACCAAAAAAACGCCCAGAATTGTTGCCAGTAAATACTTTAGAAATGTTTTCATAAAAATGTGTTTAAATTTAATGCTGATACAACGTTCGTTCGGTCGTAAAGTTACAAAAATTTTCAAAGGATATTTTTTATCCTTTGAAAATGTTTTGTGTTAACATTAAATGGTTGTGTGAAAAAACCTTATGAAAGTGTTCTTTGACGACAATAAAAGTGTAAAAGAGTTATTGTTTTAAGTATTTTCTACAAGTAGAAGCTTTTGCTCCATCAATTACAATCAAATATATGCCAGGAGTATAACTTTCTGTATTGATGATTGCTTGTTGATTACTAGATTTTTGTTTTGAAATTAATCTGCCTTCTAAATTGTAAATGGAGATTGTTGAAATCTCTGTTACTCCATTTACGAACAACGAGTTGTTTTCTGAATCTGAAACGATATTAATACTATTATTATCATCTCTGTCTGCCAAAACGGGGATATGGCTAATCGTGTTATTTTCAAACTGAAAAGCATAGAATTCGGAGTTGCTTGTATAAAATTTAATTTTTACAGCTGTATTTTGCAAAAAAGTAAGATCATTGCGTGTTCCCCAACTAACTATTTTTCTTACATCATTAGAAGTTATTGGAGTGCAGTCATTTTTTGAAAATCCAGGGATTACAAAACCATCTATGTCGAGCAATTCGACTTTTGTGTATGCGCCAGGTTTTGATGAATTTGTGTTGATTGCAAGATTTGTTCCTGTAAACATTAAAGCTTTTGTTTCAATAATACCTTCATTAACATCATTATTATTCAGGGATGTGAATCCATCTAGTCGCCATTTTGCGAGTCCAATTTTACCCGAACGTATTCCTTTATGAGGTCCATCAAAGCCACCGTAATACATCCATACTTCATTGTTTTCTATGAGAGGCATACCTGCGGTGAATATCATTCCGCTATCCCATTCATTGCTGTCTCCTAATTGAATAATTGCCTTTCTTTCTGTTCTTTGCCATTGCCTTCTAAGGTCTCTGGAGAAAACAAGGTGAACATCAATTTTCCCGGAATGAGTCCCTGCTCCATTATTGTAATTATTGATGTAAAAAATCCAGTCGAAACCTATATAAACTCCTTCGTATGGGAATATCCCCATACCATAACAGTCAGTTCTTCTTGTCCCGGGCACAGTCTGTATATCAAGCGAATCTGTTATTGTTTCCATTTTTATGCCATTCGTGAAATGAACGAGATCTGTAGTGGTTGCGTTATAAAATTCTCTTTTATAATAATAGATGCCACCCGAGGGCATCTTATAAGTTGCAACAAATTCGTTTTGAAAATAATCGTAAAACATATTGCAAACGTCTCCGTAAATGTTATTAAATAAATGCGTTGCTATTAAGTAAAAATAGCTAACACCATCTGCCGACCAACGCGTTTCGTATGAGCGAGTATTTGCGTTATATCCATATAGTAAGTATGTCCTATAATCAAGAGTATCGGGGTTTCTTATGATAGAATAGTTTTCTATACCTTCCATTATAATGTTATTGTTTGTGTTTTGGTTGAATGTAAACACACCAAGATTTGGTTTTTCCCATGTTAAACCATCTATTGAAGTTGCATAGCAGATATATGATTTGTTGTCCGGAGAAGTTACGTGATACCACATTTTAAATAGGCCGCTTTCTTTTAATACACTTCCATATAGGTATACATCTTTTTCCCATGGCATATCGCTCACAATAATAGGCTGTTGTGTTTTCTTTCCCTGATTTAAAACTTTGGATATATTGAAGGTGCTTTCAATAATATAATCATCAATAAAAAGTTGCTTTGTTGTTCCAATTTCAATAACTTCGTCTTGTTTGTCTTTTTTAATCAAAATTGAGTCTTCTGAAATGATAATAAAACGATTATTATTAGAAGAATTGATGCCTTCTTTTGAGAAATCAAAAGGATAGTCAATACTATTTCTGTCATTATTAATGATACTACCGTCTATATCTGTTTCAAGTATTTCTTCGGATTCGAGTTTGCCCACAGAAAAGATCGTTGTAATAATAATAAGTTGTATTAAAAGAAAAGCTTTTTTAGTAATGCCCATACTTTGCCATTTTATGAAGCAAAGAAAGAAATACTGAATTAAGGGGATGTTAAAGCGAAATTAAAAATGAATTAAAAACAAAATGTTATGATATTTGTAATGGATTATTCTAAAACAAAACATTAAACATTTGCAAGAATAATTAATAGTTTTTTGTAATATAAAGTGTAGTTATTCTAATTGTTAGCTATAGGCAATGTGACAGAAAATGAAGTGCCTTCTTCTGAATTACTTGTAACATGGATAGTGCCATTATGCATTTCAATGATTCTTTTCACTAAAGACAATCCAAGTCCATGTCCCGAAATAGTTGCAGAATTTGAAGATCTGAAAAAGGAAAGAAAAATGTTTTCCATGTCTTTTTCTGGAATAGGAATGCCATTGTTGTTGAAATGAAGTATTATTGAGTTTTCTGTGTAGTTGAATTTGATGCGAATGCTATGATTATCAGAAAACTTGCAGCCATTATCTATCAGATTTTTAATGGCAATTTTAAGTAAATAATCGTTTCCCAAAATCATTAATTTTGATTCGTGATCTGGAAAAATATTAAAATCCAACAAGACTTCATTGCCAGGTTTTTGTGTCAGATACTCTGAACGAACGCTCCATAGAAGTTCATCAATTCTGATTTTTTCAAATCGAATCGTTTGAGCATCCATACTAAGGTATGTGAGTTCAAGAAGTCCATTGGTTAGTTGGTTAAGATGTTTAATATCTTCATCAATAGATTGTAATATTTTGCTGTATTCATCTTTAGTCCTTTCTTTTAGCAAAGTAACCTGAATTTGGCCGGTAATAGAAGTTAATGGCGTTCTTAATTCATGAGATGCGCTTGAAACGAAACTTTTTTGAATATCGAAGGCTTTTTGTAGCCGATCCAGCATTTTGTTAAAAGTATACGCGAGATGTGATATTTCATCTTGGCCTTTTCCTTCATCGACTCGAATATTCAAGTTGCGGTCGTTAATTTTCCCTACTTGAGAAATTACTCTTAAAATGGGTTTCATTACACTGCCAGAAAAGAACCAGCCAATAACCATTGTTAGAAGTGCACTTACAATAAGTCCAATGATTAGTATTGTTCTTAAATGATTAATCTTGTTTTTACCGTATTTATCGTATGCAGAAGCAACAATAATAAATTCACCTGCGCTGGTTTTGTAATTTAGTCCTAGAAGCTCGATTTTGCCTCCATCAAATCTCACTTCCTTCTCTCTTTTAATTTTTAAAAGTAAGGATTTTGAAATACAACTGAAGTCATTTTCGTTGCTGCAATATATTTTTTCTCCCTTTGAATTATATACTTCTACCTTTTCGTTGGGAAGAACAATGGTGTTTTTATCAATAATTTTTAAAAGAACGCTGTCAACTTCCTGAACGTCTATTAGTAGGGTGGCGGTTGTGATGGCTCTGTCCGTTAATCTGGAATAAAACTGTTCGTGCCGGTATTGAGCTGAAAAGAAAAAAATATTTATTGAGAATAAACTTATAACAGCAAATACTAAAACAGTAAAACGGAAAGTGATTTTATTCCTGATTTTCATGATAAAGATTAATATTATTCAGGATCTTCTTCTTTCAGAACATATCCTGCGCCAATATGTGTGTGTATAAGTTTTATTGCAAAACCGTGATCAATTTTTTTTCTTAAAAAGTTCACATAAACATCAATCACATTAGTTCCTGTGTCAAAAGTAATATCCCATATTTTTTCGGCAAGTTCTGAGCGGGAAATGACTCGTCCCTTATTTCTAATAAGATATTCTAAAAGAGCAAATTCTTTGGCAGTGAGATCAATTTTTTTTCCTGCCCTTCGAACAGTCCGGCTATCAATGTTGATACTTAAATCAGCTACAGTCATTGAATTTGACGTTAGAGATGACATCTGACTCCTTTTTAACAAGGCTCTGATTCGTGCAACAAGTTCTCTGAATTCAAATGGTTTAACGATATAGTCGTCTGCGCCAATGTCAAAAGCTGTAATTTTATTCTCGGTTGTTCCTAAGGCTGTTAGTATTAAAATTGGAACCTTTTGGTCGGTCTTCCTTATTTCTTTGCATACTTCATAGCCATTCATTCCTGGTAAGTTTAAATCAACAATCAACATGCAATATTGGTATGAAAGAGCCATTTGCAGACCTAATGTTCCATCGTAAGAAACATCAACCAGAAAGCCTTGCTCTTCAAGCCCTTTCTTTATAAAAGAAGAAACTTTGATTTCATCTTCAATAATTAAAACATTCTGATTTTTCATGCAAATATTTAAGGGCATAAAATTACATTAATATTAAGGGATGAAAATTAATAAACGATTAAAAATGAAAGGCAAAGCAAAGATAGTCAAATATGCTGATAATTGCTGTTTAATGAATGTCTGCAGATATCTTTACCTTTTATTGATATCGAAATCACTTATAGATATTATCTTTACGGCAAATTTGAACTATGAAAACTATTATTCATTTATTTGACGAAGCTGTAAGTAAATATAGTACGAGTCCTTATTTATGGGAAAAAGTTCAGGATAAATATGTTTCTTCAACTTATCAGGAAGTTCAGTTGGAGGTGAAACAATTTGCAGCCGGACTTATTGCTTTCGGATTAAATAAAGGAGATAGAATTGCTTTAATGTCTGAAGGGAGAAATGCTTGGGTCATCTCCGAATTGGGTATGCTTTATGCGGGTGCTACCAATGTGCCATTATCGGTAAAGCTGGAAGAATTAACAGAAATTCGTTTCCGAATAGAACATTCCGAAGCCCGTTATATCATAGCATCAAGAATTCAACTAAAGAAAATTCGTCAGTTGTACGGACAAATTCCCAGTGTTGAAAAAGTAATTCTTTTAGATGATGAAGGGGATAAGGGAGATATGGAAGTTCTCTACAGCGAAATTATGGAAATGGGAAAAAAGCTGATGCAGGAGAACCCAGAAATGCTAAAATCGAGAATAGCTCAGGTGCAGCCCGGAGATTATGCAAATATTAGCTATACTTCAGGTACCACAGCCGATCCCAAAGGGATAATTCTGACACACAGGAATTATACTGCGAATGTAGAACAAGCATGCACATTAATGACCATTGAGTCGTATTACCGAACCTTATTAATCTTACCTTGGGATCACTCCTTTGGTCACACTGCCGGCATCTATGCCTTTATGGCTTTTGGTGCCAGTCTGGCTTCTGTGCAGATCGGGAAAACGCCCATGGAAACCTTAAAAAATATCCCAGTTAATATTAAAGAACTCAAACCCCATGTTCTAATGTCGGTTCCTGCTTTAGCAAAGACATTCAGAAAGAACATCGAAAAAGGTATTCGTGATAAAGGTCCCAAAGTGGAGAAGCTTTTCAATAAAGCGCTGAAAGTTGCTTATGCATATAATCGGGATGGCTGGTCGAAAGGTAAAGGTTTTCAGGTCTGGAATTATATCATGTATAAGATTTATGATAAGCTGATTTTTTCAAAAATCAGAGCTAATTTTGGCGGCGAGCTGGTGTTTTTTATAGGTGGTGGTGCTATGCTTGATATTGAGTTGCAGCGCTTCTTTTATGCACTGGGAATTCCCATGTTTCAGGGTTATGGTCTGTCGGAAGCGGCTCCGATTATTTCAGCTAATTCCATTGAAAATCATAAGTTGGGAACATCAGGTCATCTGGTTAAATTTTTGGACCTTGAAATTCGCGACGAAAAAGGTCAGGTCTTACCTGTTGGTGAAAAAGGGGAGATTGTTGTAAGGGGTGAAAACGTAATGAAAGGATACTGGAAAAACGAAAAAGCTACAGCCGAAACATTGCGTGATGGCTGGCTGTATACCGGTGATATGGGCTATATGGACAGCGATGGATTTTTATATGTGCTCGGTCGTTTTAAAAGCCTGTTAATTTCTAATGACGGAGAGAAATATAGCCCCGAAGGAATCGAAGAAGCCTTGGTAGAAAAATCAAGATATATCGATCAATGTATGCTGTATAATAACCAGAATGCCTATACAACGGCACTTATTGTACCTAATCAGGGACCTATTTTATTCGACTTAAGAGCTAAAGGCTTAAGTCCGGATTCAGACGAAGGACAATGTCTTGCATTGAAGATTATACAGCGGGAACTGGATCACTACAAACCCGGGGGTAAGTTCGAAGGCCATTTCCCGGCTCGTTGGCTACCATCGGCCATTGCCATTCTGGATGAGCCTTTTACCGAACAGAATCATATGCTGAATACTACGTTGAAAATGGTTCGGGGGAAAATCACCGAAAAATATGCTAACCTGATCGATTTCTTGTACACGCCCGAAGGAAAAGAAATATGTAATGCGAAAAACAAAGAAGCAATTTCTACCTTTAAATGGGATAGCTAGATTTAAAAAGTAAAGGATCTTTTTTAACGCTTAATATTCTAATTATTAATACTTAAGAAATGGCTGTTGGCTATTTGCAATTTACTAATAGCTATTCTTTAAATAAGCCAAAATTTTAAGCTGCTTGTTTGCATGTCTCAATTATATAATAATTTAGAGAAAATGTGCGATTTATTGTTTACTTTTGCACCCAAATCAGAAAATCTATGGCCGAATCATCTCGCGGAAGAAAAGCAGGATCTTATAATGAATCAAGATCTGACGGAAGAAAAAGTACCAATAAGGAAGAAAAACCTCGCCGAACAAGAATTGTAAGGGAAGACAGAAAACCTCGCACTGGAGATGCTAAGGATGAGCCGCGTACCCGTAGGTCTGATGACCGCAAAGACAGACCTGTCAGAGAGCGTAAAAACGAAGACAGAGAGAGACGTTCTGATGATAAAAAGCAACCCTTTAAAAAAGAAGATGGAAGAAAACCTCGTTTTATTAAAGGGAAGGAAAATGCTGATGAGCGAAAAAGTCGTTTTGCTAAAGATGACCAAAAGCCGGATTATAGTCGCAAAGAGAGTCCTGATAAGAAGTTTGATAAAAGAAGAAAGAGCGATTCGGATGGGTATAAACCGAAAGAAAATAAAGGTGATTTCAAGCCGTTCAGAGAAGATAAAAACCGTACAGCATACAGAACAGAAGATAAACAGAAATACACCGATTCGAAATACAAAAAACTCCGCCTACAAAAGAAAGAACTTGAAAAGCCTGATTCGGGTGAAATGCGTCTTAATAAATACATTGCAAATTCAGGAATTTGTAGTCGCAGGGAAGCCGATGAACTGATCAAGGCAGGCCTGGTTAAAATTAATGGAAAACTGGTTATTGAACTGGGATCTAAAGTTAAGCCCGACGATGTGGTTACCTATAATGGGCAAACCATTACACCTGATGAAAAGGTTTATATCTTAATGAACAAACCAAAAGACTATATCACCACTACCGATGATCCTCAGAAACGAAATACTGTAATGGAATTGCTCGATAGAACGGTGAAAGTAAGAGTCTTCCCTGTAGGTCGTCTCGACCGAAATACTACAGGGGTGTTATTGCTTACCAACGATGGCGATATGGCTAAACGTCTTATACATCCTTCGTCTAACAAGAAAAAAATCTATCACGTATTCCTCGACAAAAAAATTAAAAGTGAGCAGCTTCGCACTTTGGTCGAAGGCATTACACTGGATGATGGCTTTATTAAAGCTGATGCTGTACAATATGCTGATCCAGAAGATAAAACTCAGGTGGGTGTCGAAATTCATTCCGGCAAATACCATATCATTAAAAGAATGTTCGAGCATCTTGAGTATAAGGTTGTGAAGTTGGATCGTGTTTATTTTGCCGGTCTTACCAAAAAAGGGCTTAACCGAGGGCAGTGGCGGTTTCTCAGTGAAAAAGAAATCAATATGCTCAAGATGGGCGCTTTTGATTAATGTGTCCTACCCAGAAAAATCATTTGCAATACTTAAAACTTAAGGAAAACGAAGAATTGTTAACCTTAAGCTTTGTTTCAAAAAAGCAGATTTTTATTTTGCTTTTTACATTATTCAGTTTTTTTCAGCTTTCCGCACAAACGTACACCGTCAGAGGAAAGATTACAGATCGTCGGACGAAAGAGCCTCTTGCCTTTGTAAATGTGGTATATGGCGAAGGGAATTTAGGTACTACAACCAATATTGATGGCGTTTTTCAGCTAAAAACAACTAATAAAGAACTTCAGCTTAAGTGTATTTATTTGGGGTATAAAACGCTTATACAGATAGTCAGAGCAGATAATCCTTCTCTCAAAGAAATAGCGTTGGATGAAGATGTTTTTGGTCTTAACGAAGTTCGTGTTTTTCCCGGCGAAAATCCAGCACACAGAATTATTCGTAGCACCATTAAGAACAAAACAATAAACGATCCGGAAAAGCTTGCCGCATTTTCGTATTTGTCATACAATCGAATGCATTTTACACTGGCACCCGACAATAAGTATGGCGAAAAGATAGATACTCTTGTTATTTCTGCTGCACAGGCAAACAGGATAAGAAACAAAAACAAGAAGGATTTTCTGCGCGACTTTATGGGCAAGCAGCATTTCTTTCTCATGGAAACGCTGAGCGAACGACTTTATAATGGCCCAGGAAAAAACAAGGAGACGATAAAAGCTTCTAAAACGTCGGGTCTTAAACAGCCATATATCTTTTTACTAGCGACGCAATTTCAGTCTTTTACTGTGTATGGCAATGAGGTTTCGCTTGGTTCTCGCAAATATGTAAGTCCAATTTGTGACAACTGCATAGATAAGTATTTTTATTTGATTGAAGATAGTATTTTTAACGAGACAGGGGATACTCTTTTTGTGATTTCGTTTCGGCCAGCCCATGGAAAAAACTTTGATGGACTTCAAGGTATTATGCACATTAATACGAATCGATATGCTGTCGAAAGTATTAAAGCCGAGCCGGTAGATAAAGATACTACGATGGATATCCGATTTCAGCAAAAATATTCATTTGTCGAAAATAAAGCATGGTTTCCGGTGGAATTGAATACAGATATTACAATGAAAGGATTTCAAAGTATACTGGTCGATACCGTGGTGCTTACAGATAGCACAGCGCTAAAAACCAAACAAAAATTTGTGATGCAAGGGGTGGGGAAGACTTATCTCGATTCAATAAATCTGCAACCGGACCTGCGAAAAGAAAAATTCGGACATGTTGAAGTTACCGTCGAAGGACAGGCAGGGGAGGTAGATGCCGCTTATTTTTCAGGGTATCGTCCTGATTCCTTGACCGTAAAAGATCTCAACACCTACAGGGTTATTGACAGTCTGGGCGAAAAAATGAATCTCGACGCCACCGTAAGAGTAATGACTGTCATGATGACAGGTTATATTCCCTATTCCATTTTCAATTTTGATATCAATAGGATATTGGCCTTTAATCAATTCGAGAATTTTCGAGGAGGACTGGGGTTTATAACTAACGATAAAATGCTAAAATGGCTGTCCGTAGGTGCATACGCGGGTTGGGGATTCAGAGATGAAAAGGAAAAGTATGGTTATAGTTTGCGTTTAAAATTACCCGAAGATGAAGAAATCTGGTTGGAATACAATCACAGTTTTGATATCCGGGAACCGGGAAAATCCGATTTGACTCTAAAACGAAATATTACCTCTTCCGAATTTTTCAGAACTCTTTTGATTCCTGCTGCCGATTATTTTGTGCAGGATCGGGTTCGGTTTTCTTGCCGCCTGCTGGATTATTTTGTAATTGAAACGGGCTATGCGCAGAATCAGATGAATATTCATCCTGACTATAGGTATTTCGACGATGGGGCTATCATAACAGGAGATTATAGATATCAGGAAGCCAATTTCGGATTCCGTATGTTATATCGCGAGAAATTCGCCGAAACGCCTTTGGGAAAATTATCCATGGGGAGCAATGGCCCAGAGATAAATGCGGGTTTTTCGGTGGGTGCTCCTATGACAAACAGTTCAAACCTGTTTTTTCGTTCGGAACTTAAAGTTAGTCATTCTTTTGACTTTCACTTTGTTGGGAAAACTAAAATAACTGCCAGAGCGGGTTTTGTTCAGGGCAATGTTCCATTGTCTTTGCTTTATAATGGTTATGGAAGTTTCGCTGAATTGTCGGTGGATGCCGAAAATACCTTTCAGTCGGTACTCCCTTTAGAATTCTTTAACAAAAGTTTTTCAGCCATTTATATTCGTCATAATTTTGGAAACCTGTTATTTAAAACAGGAAAGTTTAATCCAGGTATTATCTTGTGTCACAACATGGGAATAGGAAATATGTTTCACGAAAAATCAATTCAACTACCAGGAATACAATCATTTGAAAAAGGCTTTATGGAGTCGGGGATTATTATTACTGATTTGATAAAAGTCAATATTGCCGGATATGGTATTGGCGTTTTCTATCGATATGGAAGCTATGCTTCGAAAAAATTTACTGAAAATCTCTCAGTTAAAATTTCTTTTTCGTTAAAAAGTTTTTGAAAAGCAACCGAATTTTAATATTTTCGTCTTTTATTCAAATACAAAATTTATGAGACTAATTATTTGTCTTTCAGTTTTACTAAACTTTTCAGTTTTTCTTCATGCGCAAGATAATAATTGGCAGAAGGATGCTGAAAATAGCGGAATAATTTTCTATACAAATAAAGCAGAGTGTCACGACATTCAGAATGGCACGCATGTCGAATATTACTTAGTCCAGATTCATAATACTACCGATCAGCAGGCAGAAATAACATGGAATACTTTTTTATGGAGTAACGAAACCTGTCTGAATTGCAAAGAAGATCGCAGCGATGTTAAAAGTTTTAAAGTTACTATAGAAGCTGGCGAAACCATTGAAGGAGATTGTTCAAATAAAGATATTAAAGGATTGCATATCTTTTCTCGTTTCCTTAATATGGCTACGAAAATTCCTGTTACCCGTTTTAGTTTTCAGAATATTAACGTAAAATTTAATTAAGATGAAAAGCAAATTATTGATTTTCATTATGGGTGTTTTGGTTTTAATCTTCATCGGAGGTAAATCCAATGCTCAGTGCTTTATCTTAACAGATTCAGCAACTTATAACGGGCAAACATATTATAACCCGGATACGATTAATATCTGTTTAGGGGAATCGGTCAGTTTTTATACTACCGGAGGTTGTCCCACCTTTCTTATGGCTAATGATTTTAATGATCAAACTATTGGTCAGGGATGGAATTCAAATGCCAGCCCGATGTTTAATAATCCTTGCGGTGTTGGGCCTGATGGTACAACTTATTTGTGGATTGGACCTGCAACTAATTTTCCAAGACAGTTGACTACGAATGCTTTCAATGTTTCCACTTCATGTCAGATTTGTTTTGACATGAAATATGCTTCTCAAGCGAATGGAACTCCTTGTGAAGGACCTGATGAGTCTACTGAGGGAGTTCATTTGCAATATTCAACAAGCCCTACAGGGCCTTTTATTGATATTAATTATTGGGATCCTTTAGGAGGGTATGACCCGACTATGACATCATGGCAACAATATTGCGAAAATGTGCCGGTAAACGGAACCGTATATTTTAGATGGTATCAGGATGTTACTTCTGGAAACGATTATGATCACTGGGGTTTGGATAATGTTCAGATTTTTTGTCCCCCAGTCAGTCAAACTGTTGAGATTACTGGCGGAGGAACAGTTGTTAATAATGGTCAATTTGCGGCAACTGTTACTCCTACACAAACGACGACTTATTATACAACCGTTGCTGATGGTAGTTTATCGGCAACTGATTCATTAGTTGTTACTGTGTATCCGCCTCCAACAATGGCGATAAATGGTCTCGATCCAGGCTATTGCGAAACAGACGCCCCGGTTGCTTTAACTGGATCGCCCATACCTGGTGAGTTTAGTGGTCCTGGCATTGTTTTACCCAATTCTTTTGATCCTTCAATCGCTGGTGCCGGAACACATACAATAACTTATCACCATTACTATGTTGCAACCAACCCATCCACAGGACAAATGACCATGTTTAATGACGACTTTTCCACAGATATGGGATGGACAGGCTATGGCACAGGCGGATGGTCAAGAGCTTCTGCAACAGCGAGTGTATCATGCGGTGGCGGTTATGACCCTGCCACCGATCATAGCCCATCAGCAGATAATTTTATTATAGGAAGCTATATTGGAGCCTGTTATCCCAACAGTTTATCGTCAACTTCATGGCTTACCTCACCTACCATAAACTGTTCGAACATGAATAGTTGCATACTTGACTTCTGGAGTTATTCCGGCTGCGAATCCAGTACATACGACCATATGTATATTGATGTTTACAATGGTTCTGCCTGGACAAATATATACGCCAATGCAGGAAGTTTTACAGAATCAGCTTGGACTTTTCGTACTTACAATGTAGCTCAGGCAAATAATAATCCCAATTTTAAAGTGCGTTTTGGCATGGGAGGTTCTGATGGATCGGTTGCCTATCAGGGTTGGAATATTGATGATTTAAAAGTGAAATGTAGTGGTACTGTGATGGTTACTGATACGCTTTGCGATTTTACAACGACTCAGGATGTAACCGTTGCCCCACAACCCACCAGCACTTTTACAGTGGTAACCCCCATTTGTGTTAACGCTACTACGACCATTACCTATACTGGCAATGCCCCAGCTGGATCTACCTATTCTTGGGATTTTAGTGGAGGAACCATTATCAGTGGCTCTGGGGCAGGACCTTATGTTGTTGAATGGAATACTGCATCCGATTATAACATATCACTTACTGTAACTGACAATGGCTGTGCTTCAGTTCCTACTAATCATACCGTCTCTGTTTTGCCTTTCGGTGATCCTATGTGTTGCGTTTTACCAACACCAAATGCGGGAGCAGATGATCAGGTTTGTTCTAATACATATACCTTAACGGCTATTCCAAGTACAATTAACGGTTCATGGTCTGCTGTTGGTGGTGGAGTAACATTGCAGACACCCAACAATCCTGTTTGTAACGTAACTGTTACAACCTATGGAGTTCATCAGTTTGTGTGGTACGAGACCAATGGTGTGGGATGCGACAGCACCGATACTGTAAGTATAACTTTTACTCAGCAGCCCGTAGCCGACGCTGGCACCGGCTTTGATATTTGCAGTCACACCAACACGTTGAATGCTGTTCCGAGTG
>PHDH01000087.1 GCA_002840935.1 Bacteroidetes bacterium HGW-Bacteroidetes-21
GATGTCTGAACAATGAGTTTCACATAATTGTTTATCAAATAATTTCTTTAACCGGCCTGCCTTATGCTTGCCTGCCTGCTGGCATTTAGATTGCTGCTGATTCTTTTGTGTATTGATAATCATTAGTATACGACTTGAATCATCGCAAATACGTATTTTTTTATTTTTATTTTAATGTTCTTCGATTTAAATGCGTTTGCATTGAAATAGTGTATTCAGGAATTCTTTATGTCTTAGAATTTTCTTACTTTAGCAAAGCCTATACAAACTTTGTCGTTAGTATTAAACTTGCTCAAAATGAGAATTTTAAAAATCTTTCTATTTTTCTTATACCCATTACTATCAGTATCTTCTTTATTTGCACAAACCTCTTTAAATATTCCTACCGACTACCCTTCTGCAGATACAGTCATTAAGCAAATAAAAACATCGCCCGACATTCTTGCCGCATTACAAGGCTTGGGACTGGGTTTTGGGCTGGGTGAAAGTATTACTGTTAAAGCATATAACTCCGAAAGAGAAAATCTTCCTGCCACATTGTCTGCCAACGTCGTCGTTTATAAAGCCTCCATAGATTATCCAAAAAGAACTGACAATAGCCATCAGAGAGTTTTAGTTGCCATTTTTTATAAAAGAGAAATTACTGCCATCAAGACCGGTCCTTGGCAATTTGGAGGAATACGAAAAAATTTATGTTGGTTCGACCAGGCTCATATAATTGACACTGGTGGCAACGATATAACCCAACAAAAAAACTCAAATGAAATTAGAGATTAATCGTCTCGTAGTAAATCATTTACACGAAATAAATTAAACAAAAAACTTTATATATGGTACTTTTTGAAAAAATTAATCAGGACATTAAAACTGCCATGATGGCACGTGAAAAAGACAAACTGGAAGCATTAAGAGCTGTCAAATCAGCATTTTTGATTGCAAAAACAGAAAAGGGAGCTACTGCCGAACTGTCAGATGAGGATGAAATAAAAATCATTATTAAGCTCGTTAAACAACGTAAGGATTCAGCCGAAATATACAGAACACAGAACCGGGAAGATTTATATACAAAAGAAGAATTCGAAGCTGATATTATATCTCAGTATTTACCTAAGCAAATGTCTGAAGATGAAATTATTCCTGTACTGAAAAACATTATCGAAACGCTTGGCGTAAAAACTCCTGCCGAAATGGGAAAAGTAATGGGTATGGCATCGAAACAACTTGCCGGAAAAGCCGATAATAAAGTAATTTCTGACTTGGTGAAAAGATTACTCACAACATAAAAAAGCCAAGCTTTTCGACTCGTGTTTTTTATATTTCAGCGTAGTTACTCCCGAAGCCTCGGGACTACGCTGAGACATGGATTTATATTAATAATAAATTGGCAAATATTTCCCATATGTAATAATTAATTCAGAATTTGAATTCAAGTTAATAAAAATATAGTTCATATTTAATAATAGTGGGATTGTTAAATATGAAGAATTATTAAATTTCAACATTACTTCAACAAATGAATTTGTTTTTGGAATTACGAACTTTGTTGCAAATGATACTGAATTATTAGAACTTATTCTTTTTGAAAACACTATTTCTCTATCGACTATTAATGTTACAGAATCGTTTTCAAACCCATTTTCAAACATAAAAGAATAGTTAATGGTGTCTGAATTTTGTTTTATTGCATTTCTATTTAATTCTTCAAAACTGACAATATATTTAATTATTGAGCGTTCTTCTTGCGCTTTTAAAAGTATGCTACTAATTAAAATTAATAATAAAAAGTATATCCTCTTCATAAAGTAAAAGTTATCTTGTTTTAAACACAGGTTCAGGTTGCTCTACCCCCCACTTAGCATAATTATTTCCTGTGAATTTTGAAATGTTGTTTAAGATTACTGTAAATCCTATTTAAAATTGATGCTAATATCAAGTCTTCCACCCAGTCCCTGAGTGATTATCCTCATCAGGGTTGAAAGTCGAATATCGCTGGAATCATGTTCGATTCTCGAAATATAAGTCCTCTTAGTTCCTACTTTTGCAGCAAGTTCTTCTTGTGTCATGTTGGCTTTCATTCTTGCGTCTCTTATTAGCACGCCAAGTTTAAAGGCTTCAAATTCACTTTCATATTTGTCGCGTTCAGCACTTCCCTTTTTACCAAGTACTTCTTCTTTGAAGTCGTTCAAACTGGTTATATCATCTCTTTTCTTCATAATATTGTTGTTTTAGTTTTTCTGCCTGTTGAATCTCGTTTTTCGGTGTTTTTTGCGTTTTCTTTTTAAAGCTATTCAACAATACAACAAGATTCCCCTTGTCAAAAAAACAGATTATCCTGTAATTATTACTTCCGAGTTGTATTCTTATTTCATAAAGTTCATTTGTTCCTGTCAAGTGCTTAAAATACTTCTCAGGGATCCTATCCAATACCTGAATTAAATCAAGGATTCTCAGTATTTTCATCCTTGTTTTCAGGTCTTGCTCCTGAAAGAATTTTCTGAAATAATCTTTATAAAAAAATACTTCTCGTTTCATAATTCTACGGCAAAGGTAACTAATTAGTTACTATTTGACAAGCATTTTAGTGTTTTTATTGATGTGTTGAAATAATTAAATTCCCCCACTCTGCAGAACCTCACTGAGATATGTCTTTTTAATTCGTTAATCTAATTACCTTATTCAATTATAATCAACAAAAAAAGCCATCGACGATGGCTTTTCTTAATTTCACATTGCAATTTCAATCTATGCCAAAAGACTAGATTGTTCTTTTGCTTTATTCATTAGCAAGTTGTAGGCACTCAAATCGCTGCCTCCGGCGGTGGCATAAAAAGGCTGTCCCCCGCCCCCACCTTTCACAACAGCTGCCAATTCCTTGACAATATTAACGGCATGTAATCCTTTTTTCACGAGATCATCGGTCAGAGCCACGGTGGTCATTATTTTATCATCAGTTTTCACCAGTATAATGAGGAATAATGACGCTGTTTCGCTTCGTAGCTGCCATACAATGTCTTTTAACAAAGCCGGATTCCTGAAATCGGATTCAATGACGCCAAAAAGACTGGCATTTACGGTTGTCAGATTGGCTTTAATAACGTCTTTTAATTGTTGCCCGGCGCGATGCTCATAAAAACTGATCTCTTCTTTCAGTTTAGTATTCTCGTTTAAAGCAGCTTGCAGATTCTTCATGATGTCTGGCGGATGATTCAGTAATTCAGAAACGCCAGAAATCAGTTTTTCTTTTTCGTTAAGATATTTATACACACCTTGCCCGGTAATAGCTTCAATACGACGTACTCCGGAAGCAATAGAGGTCTCTGTAATAATCTTAAACAAGCCAATCTGAGAGGTAGAAGCCAGATGAATTCCTCCACATAACTCAACCGAATCGCCAAAACGAACGACTCGCACATCGTTGCCATATTTTTCTCCGAATAAAGCCATCGCTCCCATTTTTTTGGCTTCATCCATGGGTACGGAACGTTTTTCGTCTAAAGCAATATTCTGAACAATAAACTGATTCACAATATTTTCAACTTGAACAATCTCAGTATCTTCCAATTTCTTGAAATGTGAAAAATCGAAACGCAAATAATCGGGATGCACCAAAGAACCTTTTTGTTCAACATGTGTTCCCAATACTTTTCTCAATGCAAAATGCAATAAATGTGTAGCCGAATGGTTAGAAGCAATTGAAAAACGCCTTCCGGCATCTACGACAGCTTTAACCGAAGCCGTTTTATCTTGGGGCATTTCGGTCAAAAAATGAACGATGAGATTATTTTCTTTGCCTGTATTAAAGACCTTATACTGTTTGCCGTCGGATAATAAATACCCTGAATCGCCAACTTGTCCTCCACTTTCGGCATAAAACGGCGTGATATCCAGAACGACCTGATAAATGGTTTTACCTTTTTGTGCCACTTCTCTGAATTTTACAATCTTTGCTTCGCACTCCGAATAATCATATCCCACAAAGCGGGTTTCTTCGGAAGGTAAAACCGTCGTCCAGTCGCCTGCCGAAACTTTGGCATCCGCTCTACTTCTTTCTTTCTGCTCCTGCAAGCATTTTTTAAACTCGTCCATGTTCACGTCAATGCCCTTTTCACGGGCCATAATTTGTGTCAGGTCGATAGGAAATCCGTAAGTATCATATAATTCAAAGGCGAAATCCCCGGGAATCATCTTTACACTCGTGTTTTTTGAAACATAGTTATCAAACTTTACAATACCATTACCCAAAGTTCTGAGAAACGAGGCTTCTTCTTCTTCAATCACAGATGTGACGTGTGAAAGCTGAAGTTTGATTTCAGGGAATACATCACCAAACTGGTCGGATAAAACAGGAAGTATCTTGCAAAGAAAAGGTTCATGCAAATCGAGAAAAGTATAACCGTATCGTACAGCACGACGCAATATCCTACGGATGACATATCCTGCACCGGTATTGGAAGGCAGCTGACCATCCGCAATGGCAAAGGCCACGGCGCGAATGTGATCGGACACAACCCGAATGGCAATATCCTGCTTTTCCGAACTACCGTAGGTGACTTTCGAAATTTCGCATACTTTATTAATTAAAGGAGTAAACACGTCGGTGTCGTAATTCGAAGCTTTGTTCTGAACAACCATACTCAATCGCTCGAAACCCATTCCGGTATCAACGTGACGTTGAGGCAATGGCTGCAAAGAACCGTCTGACATACGATTGAACTGTATGAAAACCAGATTCCAAATTTCAATCACCAATGGATTTCCTGTATTCACCAGGTCTTTACCCGATGAAGCCTGACGTTCTTTCAAAGGCCGAATGTCGGCATGAATTTCGGAACATGGGCCGCAAGGACCGGTTTCGCCCATTTCCCAGAAATTATCTTTTTTGGAGCCTTTGATAATTCTATTCTCGGGAAGATATTTTAACCACATCGATTTGGCTTCGTCGTCGGCTGCCAGTTTATCCGCATCACTTCCCTCAAAATAAGTGACATACAACTGTTCTTCGTTGATATGCAAAACTTTTGTCAAGAATTCCCATGCCCAGGCAATAGCTTCCTCTTTAAAATAATCGCCAAACGACCAGTTGCCCAGCATTTCGAACATAGTATGATGATAGGTATCAAAACCTACTTCTTCCAAATCGTTGTGTTTACCAGAAACACGAAGGCATTTCTGAGTATTGGCAACTCTTTTAAGATCGGACTGAATATTGCCCAGAAAAATATCCTTAAACTGATTCATCCCTGCATTGGTAAACATGAGGGTTGGATCATTTTTTACTACGATAGGTGCCGAATGCACGTGAAGATGCTGTTTTTCCTCGAAAAAGCGAATAAAACTCTGTCTGATTTCCTTTGAATTCATGGTCATAAACAATTATTAAGTAATGGGATTGCAAAATTAGATTTTATTTGTTTATTTTTGCAGGGATGCGAACCAAAACCCTGACGGATGTCGAAAATTAAATACCGTTACAATCCAGATACTCTTTCATATCAACGCATTGAGGTCAGTTTTACAAAGAAACTTTTAAAGTTTTTACCTCATTTGGCGTTGTATCTGGTTGTAGGAACTATCAGCATCGTCGCCTATGCGTATTTCGCTGATTCTCCGAAAGAAAGAATGTTAAAAAGAGAAAACAGACAGCTCATTTTTCAATATGAATTGCTGAATAATAAAATTTCAGACATTGAAGATGTCCTCAAAGATATTTCTTACCGCGACGATAATATTTACAGAACTATTTTTGAAGCAGAACCCATTCCATCTACTATGCGTGAAGCAGGTATTGGAGGTATAAACCGTTACAGTGAACTCGAAGGATATGATCACAGTGAGATCGTTATCAATACCTCTAAACGTTTGGACAAACTCATGAAACAGATGTATGTTCAATCAAAATCATTTGATGATGTGATTGATCTGGCAAAAAATAAAGAAATATGGCTGCAATCCATGCCCGCTATTCAACCTATATTAAATAAAGACCTGACAAGAATTTCTTCCTATTTCGGTATTCGTTATGATCCGGTATACAAAGGGGTAAAGAAAATGCATGAGGGTATTGATTTTACAGCTCCCATTGGAACCGATATATATGCCACCGGCAACGGCACCGTTATTGAAGTTGATAATTCAAAAAGAGGTTATGGCAATATGATCATCATTAGCCATGGCTTTGGCTACACAACAACATATGCACATCTTAGTAAAACAATGGTAAGACCCGGGCAGAAAGTCAAACGTGGCGATATTATTGGAAAAGTTGGCAATACTGGAAAATCTGTCGGTCCACATCTTCATTACGAAGTCAGAAAAAATTTAAAAGCGGTGAATCCCATACAGTATTTCTTTCAGGATCTTTCGCCCGAAGAATATGATCACATGATAGAACTTTCTTCACAAGAAGGTGGCGTCGCAATGGAATAAGCTATGGACAAACTCTTTTATTCTATTGGCGAGACTTCAAAAATGCTCAACATTAACGCTTCAACGTTGCGTTTTTGGGAAAAAGAATTCGCTCTGAAGCCGCGAAAAAACAAAAAAGGAGACCGATTTTACAGTCCCGAGCAGATAGAAGAAGTCAAATTCATTATACATTTGCTGAAAGAACGTAAGCTGACTATTGAAGGCGCCAGAAAAATATTTACTACCGATCGTTCCGATGCGGAGCAGAAATGGGAAATAATTGGAAAACTGGAACAAATTAAAGCTGAACTTTTGGCATTAAAATCACAGCTTGAAGTAAAAAACATACCCACCAATGCAAATCAGGAAGATCATCCAGATCATTGAAAAAAATTCCTCTCCCCGATTACAGGAGTCGTACGATAACACCGGTCTTTTAACAGGCAATCCCGATCAGGAAAGTTCTGAAGCCTTGCTTTGTGTAGATATCTCTGAGGAAGTCATTAATGAAGCCATTAAGCTAAAAATCAATTTCATCATTTCGCATCATCCCTTTATTTTTGGAGGTATTAAAAAAGTCAACGGGAAAAACGAAACTGAAAGGATATTGATCAAAGCCATCAAAAATGACATTGCCATTTATGCGCTACACACAAGTTACGATCAGACCATTCCCGGGATCAGTTATGCGCTGGCAAAGCATTTAGGACTTACAGATATTCGCATATTAGATCCCCGTCCCGATAATTTAAAAAAACTGGTTTCCTTTGTCCCACTTAAATCTGCTGAAAAAGTAAGAGAAGCTATATTAACTGCCGGAGCCGGCCATATTGGAAATTATGATTTTTGCAGTTTTCAGACTGAGGGCACCGGTACATTCAGAGCACTCGATGGCTCCCACCCTTATGTCGGAAAAAAAGGAAACATACATCATGAACCTGAGTTGAGGATTGAAACGATAGTGCCAGAATTTCTGTTAAAGAACGTAATCGAGGCATTACTACAAGCACATCCTTACGAAGAAGTCGCTTATGATATTTATCCACTTGAAAATCTGAATAAGCAAATTGGCTTTGGTGCCATTGGCAAACTGTCTAAAGAAACAAAAGAAATTGAATTTCTGACATTTGTAAAAGAAAAACTTCAATGCAAATCTATCAGACATAGCAAGTTATTGAATAAGAAAATATCCAAGGTCGCAGTTTGTGGAGGCAGTGGAATATTTCTGTTACAAAAAGCAATTGCACAAAAAGCAGATGTTTTTATCACGGCCGACATCAAATATCATCAATTTCAAGAGCCAGACAATAAGATTGTTATTGTTGATATTGGGCACTATGAAAGTGAAAAGATTTTTTTACCTAGTCTGAAAGAATATTTAAACAAAAATTTAACTAACTTTGCAGTCCGAATTTCAAAAATGAATACTAATCCTGTAAATTACCTTTAATATGTTGGAAACAAATAATCCCACCCTGCAGGCAACTGAAATAAGTATCGAAGAAAAACTCAGAGCATTATATAAACTTCAACTAGCCGATACTCAAATAGACCGAATCAGAACATTGCGAGGAGAACTTCCTCTCGAAGTACAGGATCTTGAGGATGAAATTGCAGGAATTCAGACACGTATTGACAATATTTCAGCTCAGATAAATCAAGCTGATCAAAATATTCAAACAAAGAAGACTGAAATAACGCAGGCCGAGTTAAAAATCAAGAAATACACAGAACAGCAGAAAGATGTTCGCAATAGTCGCGAATATGATGCATTTAATAAGGAAATTGAATTTCAGCAACTCGAAATCCAACTTTGTAATAAACGTATTAAGGAATTTACAGATCAAATAGCAGCACGTTCTATCGAATTAGAGAGTTCAACTAAAGTTCTTGACGAGAGAGCAAACGATTTACATATTAAAAAACAAGAACTAGAAGAAATAGTTTCTGAAACCCAAAAAGAAGAAGAAACACTCACCAGCCTTTCAGAAGACTGTCAAAAGTTTATTGAACCTCGTTTACTGGGAGCCTATAAAAGAATCAGAGCAAACACTCGCAATGGATTGGCTGTAGTTGTAATTGAAAGAGATTCCTGCGGTGGTTGTTTCAATAAAATTCCACCTCAAAGACAATTGGAAATCCGTACACGCAAAAAAATCATTCCTTGTGAATATTGTGGACGTATTCTTGTTGACAAAGAAATCGCGGGATTAGAATAGTCTTTTTTTTCCTTTATGACTTCTGCTGTAAAAAACCTGGCCAAAGGGATATTAAGTGCATTGCATATTCGCATCACACGTAATCAAGAATACGATTATCAGGCATACAAGATTCTACAGCGTAACCTTAAAGCAGATTCTAACGGTATAGATGTTGGATGCCACGAAGGTGAGTTTCTCGATTTTTTCCTTAAATTTTCACCAGCAGGCAGTCATTTTGCATTTGAGCCCCTGCCGCCCTATTATGAAAATCTTCAGGCTAAATATGGTCAAAGTATCCGGATTTTCCCCTATGCTCTGAGCAACGAAGCCAAAACCACTCATTTCAACTTTGTAAAAAACGCTCCTGCCTTCAGCGGTCTGAAAGAAAGATCCTATAACACCTCTAATCCTGGCATCGAAAAAATAGAAGTAAAAACAGAACGTCTTGACAACCTGATTCCGACAGATATCCCCATTAATTTTATTAAAATTGATGTCGAAGGGGCTGAATTCATGGTTCTACAAGGGGCATCTCAACTGATTAAGAAGAATAAACCCCTGATTATTTTTGAATTCGGCATAGGCGCATCTGATTATTATAATACCAAACCCGAAGATGTTTTCGATTTTTTTGCTTCCTGCGACATGAAAATATCTCTCATGAAAAGTTTTCTAAGCAACAATGGGGCACTAAGCATTTCAGAATTCAGTAAATGCTATAACAGCAATAGCGATTATTACTTTATCGCACATCCTTAGTCTTTTCCCCCTTTAATACTTCTGTAAATTCACTTTGAATTCATTCAGGTTGCTCGTTATACCCTAACGAAAAGGATAATGGCTGTAACTTCCATCATAAGAGCCAGAAAAACATGAAGTATAGTGCCAGCCAGCACCGATCTTGAATAAATGGCCATATACCCCAGTAGATATCCACCAAAAAAACTACTGATAGTTTCAGCAGGTGGTTTTCCATAATGAATGAAAACATATAAGCTGGCCATTGGTAATAAAGCGTTTTTCCCAATCACTGATATAAGGCCTAGTACCAAAGCACCCCGAAAAACCAGCTCGACTGTGTAAAAATCCAACGAATAAGCCAGTTCAAAGGTCAGTAACTGAAACAAAGGACTATAAGCTCCTGCATGTGCATTTGAAATTTTAAAACTTGGATACTCTTCCTGAAATCCCCCCAATTGACTTCCAAATATTATCAAAGGAACTATTATCACTAATATGGGCCAGATAATTTTAAACCATGTGAAGTTCTTCCCGGTCCATAAAAATCCATCTGAACTATTTTTAAAGAATTTTTTCCATGTAAAAATAAACAATAACAGAAAAACCAAAAATGGAGTTATGTTATTTGAGACTTTTCTGAGCCAGTAATGATAGTCAGACTGTTTTAAAAAATCCAGAAAATAATACAAATTAACTGATGATGTTAAAGCAAAAAATGCGATAACCATCAGCGAAATAATCCAGAAACGTGATGGCAATTTAAGATTTTTCTTCTCAGAATAATTCACCCATAAAACCACCGGGTAATAGGCCAATGAATAGAAGCCAAAAAGCAATAAAGCATTCAGTATCGGAGGAAAATTCAGGTTCTTTTTCCAAGCATAGAAGTCGATACTGTAAATCAGCAAAATCTGAAGCACAACAAAGGCTACGACAGGTAAATATTTTCTGTGACGATAGTCTTCGCAGAGATGTTTGTAAAAAGATATAAGGAAATCTTTAATCAAACTTCATGGGGTTTAATCCTGACCTTGTCCGTGACAGTTTTTGTACTTTTTACCACTTCCGCAGGGACAAGGATCGTTGCGACCAACCTTTTTTTCGACCCTTACCGGCTGTACCTTTTTTTCAGCATCTTCACCACCACCTCCGGTATTATCAGAACGTCCTAATTCGAGTTTACTCAGATCCATCCTACGGGGAGCCTGCGCTTCCTTAACCTGAGATGAATCGTTGATAGGAATATGACATTTCATTAAAGTAGACACCACTTCCCTATTCACTTTATCAAGCATTCTTTTAAATAACTCGAAGGATTCGAATTTATAAATAAGCAAGGGATCTTTTTGTTCGTATGCGGCAGCCTGAACAGCCTGTTTCAGGTCGTCCAGTTCTCTCAGGTGTTCTTTCCATGCATCGTCTATAGTAACTAATACAGCTGTTTTTTCGAATGATCTGACAACTTCTTTAGCATCTGTTTCGTAAGCTTTTTTCAAATTAGTAACTATCTGGAAGACACGTGTACCATCCGACATAGGCACAACAATGTTGGTGTAAGTCTGACCACTCTTCTCGAATACATCCCTGATTACTGGTTTTGCTTTTTGAGCTATGGTAGTCGTCTTTGACCGATACAACTGATAAGCACCTTCGGCCAATTTATCGGAAACTTCACCTTCATTCATTTTGTAGTATTCCTCACTTGTAACAGGACATTCAAGAGCGAGGGTCCGTATACAATCCATTTCAAAATCTTCAAATTCTGAACTTCCATGGTGATTCAATACGATAGATTCACTAACATCGGTAATAGAATTAGAAATATCAATAGAAAGTTTTTCGCCATACAAAGCATTACGTCTCCTACTGTAAATAACTTCACGCTGATTATTCATCACATCATCATACTCCAATAGTCTCTTTCTTATTCCGAAGTTATTCTCTTCAACCTTTTTCTGGGCTCTTTCTATAGATTTGGTAATCATGGAGTGAGAAATCACTTCGCCATCCTTGATTCCAAGTCTGTCCATCATTTTTGAAATACGATCGGAGCCAAATAAACGCATCAGATCATCTTCCAACGAAACGTAGAAATGGGATGAACCAGGATCACCCTGACGACCAGCCCTTCCTCTCAACTGCCTGTCGACACGCCTGGACTCATGTCGTTCGGTACCAATAATAGCCAAACCACCTGAATCACGAACCTCTTGACTTAGTTTAATATCGGTACCACGACCTGCCATATTGGTCGCAATGGTCACTGTTCTGGATTTACCAGCTTCTTGCACAATATCGGCTTCTTTCTGATGTTGTTTGGCGTTCAATACATTATGGGGGATTTTGTGCTTTTGTAGCTGTTTGGATAAATGCTCCGAAGCCTCTACGGTAATGGTTCCCATGAGAACGGGGCAGCCCTTTTGATGCAAAGCCTTAATTTCCTCAATAATAGCATTATGTTTCGCTTTTTCGTTTTTATAGATCAGGTCTGATGCGTCCTTTCTGGCGATGGCCTGATTGGTAGGGATCACCAGTACATCCATTTCATAAATCTTCAAAAACTCTTCCGACTCGGTTTCCGCCGTTCCTGTCATCCCCGAAAGCTTATCATACATTTTGAAGTAATTTTGAATTGTTACGGTGGCCAGGGTCTGGTTTTCCCGCTGTATCGTCACCCGCTCCTTGGCCTCAATGGCCTGGTGCAAACCGTCGCTATAGCGGCGACCTTCCATCTTCCGCCCCGTATGCTCGTCAATAATCATGACCTCGCCGCCCTCGACGATGTAATCTTTATCCCGCTTAAAAAGCTTATGGGCTTTGAGTGCCTGATGAATACAGTGAACCAGCTCCAGGTTCTTGCCATGGTAGAGATCCGTAATCCCCAGAAATTTTTCCACGGACCCGATACCCTCTTCGGTCAGGGTGACCATCCGATCCTTTTCCTCCAGCTGGTAGTCACCGCTATTGGGCAGCCACTTGCCGTCCTCACCCTTTTTAGCAGGTTTGAGCCGGGGAATAACCTTATCGGCGATGAAATATTTTTCCACATTATCTTCGGTTGGGCCGGAAATAATCAAAGGTGTCCGGGCCTCATCGATCAAGATCGAATCCACCTCATCCACGATGGCAAAATAATGCCCCCGCTGGACTTTCATATCCCTATTGACCACCATGTTGTCCCGCAAATAATCAAAACCGAACTCACTGTTGGTTCCATAGACGATGTCGCAATTATAGTTTTGCTTCCGATCCTGATTGGGCATATTGCTTTGAATGGACCCAACGGACAGTCCCAAAAATACATAGGCGGGCCCCATCCACTCCGCATCCCGCCGGGCCAAATAATCATTGACCGTAATCAAGTGCACGCTTTTTCCAGTCAGGGCGTTCAGATAAACGGGTAGGGTCGCCACCAGGGTCTTTCCCTCCCCGGTCTTCATTTCCGCGATATTGCCCCAGTGCAAAGCCAATCCCCCGATCAACTGCACATCAAAGTGCCGCATCCCCAGGGTCCGCTTGGCAACCTCCCGCATAACAGCAAAAGCCTCGGGTAAAATATCATCCAGGGTCGCCCCCTGGGCTAGTTTTTCTTTAAAATAGGGGGTTTTTGCTTGAAGCTCCGCATCAGAGAGAGCCGAAATTTCTGGCTCAAAAGCATTTATTTGATCCACAATGGGATACATTTTTTTCAGTACCCGGTCATTGTGAGTTCCCAGAATCAATTTTAAGATTTTTCCCAGCATAGCGTTGTCCTTTTTTATAATATGCTCATTTACCCTCAAGGGGTTCAAAAAGAAAGCCTTGACCGCCAAAATGACCAAACCTGAGCTCTGTGTAAATTTTGCGGTAGCGATTTAAATTTTAACTTGCTATAATATAATAATTTCTGCTCATTTTTTTAAACATGACCCGTGAATGTCTCCTTTTTTTAATAAATTCAAGGTACTGCCCCGAAATTCGCCCCCCCATTTCCTGAGCCTGCATTTGCGCTTCCTACCCCGGAGCAAACGAGCAAATATTTGGGCCTATCCCCTTTTTTCGCTACCTTTAATATTCAGGATTTTAACATGCAGATACTTTTAGCACAACATCTTAGTTTTTGCGGCGGGGTAAAACGAGCCGTCGAGATTCTCTTCCAGCTTGCCCGGGAAAAAAATCAACCCATTTTTATTTACGGTGAATTGATTCATAATAGTCAATTCAACGATTCCCTGGCCGCCAAAAACATCTTCATCGCCCACTCCCTGGAAGAATGCCGGGATAAAATCGTGGTCATCCGCACCCATGGCATCCCCCCGGATCTGGAAGCCGCCTTGAAGTCCACGGCCTTGGAGGTTGTTGATCTGACCTGTCCCAAAGTAAAGCGGGTGCAACAACTCATTTCCGATTACGCAAAAGAAAACTACCAGGTAGTTATCACCGGTGACCCGTCTCATCCGGAAGTCATCGGATTAAAGGGCTACGCCTTTAATGCGCTGGTCATTTCCTCCCTGGCCCAGTGTAAATATCTCCCCCCTGACC
Source organism: Bacteroidetes bacterium HGW-Bacteroidetes-21 (assembly GCA_002840935.1). Taxonomy (GTDB): domain Bacteria; phylum Bacteroidota; class Bacteroidia; order Bacteroidales; family GWA2-32-17. Next base: position 13,869 of record PHDH01000087.1, read on the forward strand.
TGCCTCCCAAATCTGTCCTTCTTTCACAAACAACTTTCAATGAAGATAAGTTCCAGCTCATCGCCTCTTGTTTAAAAGAAACCCATCCCCATTTACAGGTAGAAAACACCCTCTGT
>PHDH01000088.1 GCA_002840935.1 Bacteroidetes bacterium HGW-Bacteroidetes-21
ATTTTCTGTTGTAAGAGAATTGGTTGGACACGGAATTGGAAAAAACCTTCATGAAAAACCTGAAGTTCCGAATTTTGGAAAAGCAGGACAGGGAATGAAGATAAAATCAGGGCTTGTAATTGCGATAGAGCCTATGATTAATATGGGGGTGAAGGAAGTATATCAATGGAGTGATGGATGGACTATCTCTACTGCTGATAAGATGCCTTCGGCACATTTTGAGCATACTGTAGTGGTTAAAGGATTAAAGGCAGAAATTCTGTCTACTTTTGAATTTATTAAAAACGAAAAATAGAATATGGCTAAACAGCCTTCGATAGAACAAGATGGAACAATTATAGAAGCATTATCTAATGCTATGTTCCGCGTACAGTTGGAGAATGGGCACATTATCACCGCTCATATTTCCGGCAAGATGCGGATGCATTATATTAAAATATTGCCCGGTGATAGGGTCAGGGTAGAAATGTCTCCTTATGATCTTACTAAAGGCAGAATCAGTTTTCGTTACAAATAAAATAAGCCGAAATGAAAGTCAGAGCATCAATCAAGAAAAGAAGTCCTGAATGCAGGATAGTCAAACGAAACGGGCGCTTGTATGTGATAAACAAAAAGAACCCAAAATTTAAACAACGTCAGGGATAATAATTTAAACAAAACAATATGGCACGTATAGCAGGAGTAGATGTTCCCGATCGTAAAAGAGGTGAAATAGCCCTTACCTATATTTACGGAATTGGCCGCAGCTCAGCCAGAAAAATTCTGGAAAAAGCAGGTGTGGATAGTAACGTCAAAATATCAGAATGGAATGATGAACAGATAAACAAAGTTCGTCAGGTAATTTCCGAAAACTTTAAGATCGAAGGTGAATTACGTTCTGAAACACAATTAAATATCAAACGTTTGATGGATATTGGCTGTTACAGAGGCATTCGTCATCGTTTAGGATTACCTGTCAGGGGACAGCGTACCCGTACCAATGCACGTACCCGCAGAGGTAAGAAAAGAACTGTTGCAAATAAGAAAAAAGCGACTAAATAATAGTTGATATGGCAAAAAAGACAACAAAATCATCGAAATCTTCCAAGAGGAAAGTAAAAGTAGAAGCATTGGGCCAGGCTCATGTACACACTTCTTTCAACAATGTTATCGTTACACTCACCAATGCCGAAGGGCAGGTCATTAGCTGGTCTTCTGCCGGGAAAAAAGGTTTTCGCGGTTCGAAAAAGAACACTCCCTATGCTGCTCAGGTTGCAGCCATAGATTGTGGTCAGGTTGCTTACGATCTGGGACTGAGAAAAGTGAAAGTCTATGTAAAAGGACCAGGTGCCGGACGCGAGTCTGCCATCCGCTCTATTGCTTCAGTCGGAATAGAAGTAACCGAAATTGTGGATGTAACACCTATGCCTCATAACGGTTGTCGTCCTCCCAAAAGAAGGAGAGTTTAATATTACAGAACTTAATAATTGAATAATGGCAAGATACAGAGCAGCAAAAACGAGAATTGCACGTAAGTTCGGGGAACCTATTTACGGTCCCGATAAATATTTTGAAAAGAAAAAATATCCCCCCGGAATGCACGGAGCCAATCGTCGCCGTAAATCATCCGAGTATGGTGTACAGCTTCGTGAAAAACAGAAAGCCAAATATACCTATGGGGTACTCGAACGTCAGTTCGTAAGGTATTTTGATACAGCAACTCGCAAAAAAGGTATTACTGGTGAAGTATTGCTTCAGTTACTGGAAAGCAGACTTGATAACGTGATTTATCGTCTTGGACTGGCTCAGTCAAGAGATGGCGCCCGTCAAATTGTTTCTCATAGACATATCACAGTTAACAATAAAGTAGTTAATATTCCTTCATTTGTTGTCAGCGCTGGTGATGTTATCGCTGTTCGTGAAAAATCAAAATCACTCGAAGTGATTACTGATTCTCTGGCTTCAGAACGGGTTAAAAAATTCAGCTGGCTCGAATGGGATCATGCAAGTATGACAGGAAAATTCCTGAATATACCTGAAAGATCAGAAATTCCCGAAAATATTAACGAGCAGCTTATTGTTGAATTGTATTCGAAATAAAAATTATATATGGCAATACTTGCTTTTCAAAAGCCCGATAGGGTAGTTATGCTGGAATCAACCGACAGGTTCGGAAAATTCGAATTCCGTCCGCTTGAACCAGGATACGGATTAACCATTGGAAATGCCCTGAGGAGGATATTACTATCTTCACTCGAAGGATACGCAATTGCGGGTATTAAAATCGATGGCGTTGATCATGAATTCTCCACCATAAAAGGGGTTATTGAAGATGTTACCGAAATCATTCTTAATCTGAAACAGGTACGTTTTCGTAAACAGATTGAAGATATTAATCAGGAAACAGTTTCTGTAACTGTATCTGGACAAGACGTCTTTAAAGCTGGTGATATTGGTAAATTTCTGACGGGTTTTACTGTTCTGAACCCAGAGCTGGAAATCTTTCACATGCAGCCCAATGTAAAACTGCATTTCCAAATTTTTATCAATAAAGGTAGAGGTTATGTTACCGCTGAAGATAATAAACCTGCCAACATGGAATTTGGTGTAATTCCTATCAGTTCGGTATACACTCCTATTAAAAACGTGAAATTTGCTATCGAAAATATTCGCGTTGAACAACGGACTGACTTCGAAAAACTAATTTTTGATATCGAAACTGACGGAAGCATCGCTCCAAAAGAAGCTCTCAAAGAAGCAGCAAAAATTTTGATTTATCACTTTATGCTCTTCTCAGACGAAAAACTGTCTTTCGAAACACAAGAAAAAGTTGAAAACGAACAATTCGACGAAGAAGTATTACATATGCGCCAATTACTTAAAACCAAGCTGGTTGATCTCGGACTATCCGTCAGAGCACTCAATTGCTTGAAAGCGGCTGATGTAGAAACTCTTGGAGATCTTGTTGGTTTTAACCGTAATGATTTGTTGAAATTCAGAAATTTCGGTAAAAAATCTCTGACTGAACTTGAAGCTCTTTTGAGCCAGATGAATCTCCAGTTCGGTATGGACATAAGTAAATATAAATTAGATAAGGACTAGTGAAATGAGACACAGGAATAAAAACAATAGTTTAGGAAGAACAGCCTCACATCGTAAGGCAATGTTTGCCAACATGGCAACTTCTCTTATCCTTCATAAGCGGATTTCTACTACGCTTGCAAAAGCAAAAGAACTGAGAAAATTCATTGAACCTATTATTACTCGTTCAAAAGTTGATTCAACTCATAACAGACGTATTTGTTTCAGTTATCTGAAAGACAAAAAGGGTGTTGCCGAACTTTTTCGCGACATTTCGCCTAAGATTGCAGAAAGAAATGGCGGTTATACCAGAATCCTGAAAATAAATAACAGACCTGGTGATAATGCAGAAATGTGTATCATCGAGTTGGTTGATTACAATCAGGTAATGTTAGATGCTAAGACTGAAACTAAAGCTGGAAAAACTACTACACGTAGAAGACGCCCTGCAGCTAAGAAAAAAACAGACGAGGCTCCAAAAGAAACAACTAAGAAAACTGAAGTTGCAGCTGAAGTTACAAAAACACCTACAGATGCCGTTGCTCCAGAAGCAGATACTACAACTCCTGAAACAGATTCAGAAAAAGAATAAAGGATTTGTAATAAAAAAAATAAAAAAAGGGGAGATTTTTTCAAATCTCCCCTTTTTTGTTTTAATTTTAGGGTACTAAACTAAATTATTAATATATGAGCAGAATAGCAGAAGTATTTGCACGTCAGATCCTCGACTCAAGAGGGAATCCTACCATCGAAGTTGATGTTATTACTGAAAGTGGTTCTTTCGGCCGTGCCTCCGTTCCATCGGGAGCCTCTACCGGAAAGCATGAAGCAGTTGAATTACGTGACAAGGACAAAAAAAGGTATCTTGGCAAAGGGGTGTTGAAAGCCGTTTATAATGTAAATAAAACCATTAGCGAAGAAGTAAAGGGTATGTTTATTACCGATCAGGCAGATATTGACAATGCAATGATCGAACTTGATGGAACTGAAAATAAAGCCAATCTCGGTGCAAATGCCATCCTTGCCGTTTCTCTGGCTTGTGCCAAAGCTGCAGCTCAATCTACAGGTCAGCCTTTATATCGTTATCTGGGTGGTGTACATGCTCATGTATTACCCGTACCATTAATGAATATACTTAATGGAGGTGCCCATGCTGATAATAAAATTGATTTTCAGGAATTTATGATAATGCCTGTCGGCGCTGATACTTTTAGTGATGCTTTACGAATGGGTGTAGAAGTTTACCATAGTCTTAAAACTGTCCTTAAAGATAAAGGATATAGTACCAATGTTGGCGATGAAGGTGGTTTTGCTCCTAATCTTAAAAGCAATGAGGAAGCCATAGAGATGGTTATAAAAGGCATAGAAAAAGCAGGTTACAAAGCGGGTAAAGATGTGTTTATAGCACTCGATCCGGCTGCCAGCGAATTCTATGACGAAAAAGCAAAACTTTATAAACTCCAATCAAATGGGAAAAATTATTCTCCAGCAGAAATGGTTGAGTATTGGAAAAAATGGGTTAAAAAATACCCCATTCTTTCAATCGAAGATGGTTTGGCAGAAGACGACTGGGCTGGCTGGAAAATGCTGACAGATGAAATTGGTTCAAAAGTTCAATTAGTGGGCGACGATTTATTTGTGACAAATACTCAGAGACTTTCTAAAGGAATTATTGAAGGTGTAGCAAACTCAATCCTGATTAAAGTGAACCAGATTGGAACAATAACCGAGACTATAAATGCGATTAATCTCGCAAACAAATATGGTTATACTGCTGTAATCAGTCACCGTTCCGGTGAAACAGAAGATAGCACAATAGCTGATTTGGTTGTTGCTATGAATACCGGCCAGATAAAAACAGGAGCTGCAGCACGAACAGATAGGATAGTTAAATACAACCAATTACTTCGTATCGAGGAAATGCTGGGCGCTAATGCCTCGTATCTGGGGAAAAATTTCCCTTATATCCCATAAATAAACAATCTTATTCAGATTTGCCGGATTTACACCTAGTAAAACCGGCAAATTTGTTTTAATAAAACCTGATAAGCATGTCTGGAATTGCCGATTTTATTCAAATTCTTAAAAAAGAAAATGAACTTTTGGAAATAACCCAAAGGGTTAGTCCCGATCTTGAAATTACCGAAATTACAGATCGAATATCCAAACAGTCGGGTGGTGGGAAAGCCCTTTTGTTTACGAACAATGGGACAAAATTTCCTCTACTTATAAATGCGCTTGGTTCCGAAAAAAGAATGCTTAAGGCACTACAATTAAATACTTATTCTGAGTTTGGTGATCGGGTACAGATGATATTATCCACTTTAATGAAAAATGCGGGTAGCGGGTTTGCAGGAAAGTGGTCGGCGTTATTAACGCTAAAAGAAGTTTCGGGTTATTTTCCTAAATACAAAAAGAGGAGGGGGGCTTGTCAGGAAGTAGTGGATATGAGTCCCGATCTGGAAAATTTACCCATACTGAAATGCTGGCCATATGATGCAGGGAAATTTATTACTTTGCCCATGGTACATACCAAAGATCCAGTTACAGGAATTCTAAATGTTGGAATGTATCGTATGCAGGTAATGAGTAAAAACACGACAGGAATGCACTGGCATATGCATAAAACCGGAGCCCGCCATTATAACGAATACAAAGAAAGGGGATTAAGAATTCCAATAGCAGTAGCATTAGGAGGCGATCCAATGTACGCATGGTGTGCCTCTGCCCCTTTGCCTGAACAGATTAGCGAATATGTTTTAGCTGGTTTTTTGCGAAAAAAACCGGTGAAGCTGGTGAAATGTCTATCGCAAGATATTGAAGTTCCGGAAGATGCTGATATCGTAATTGAAGGGTATGTGGATCCCTCTGAACCCCTTGTTACTGAGGGACCCTTCGGTGATCATACCGGCTTTTATTCATTGGCCGATAAATACCCTGTTTTTCATGTGACTTGTATCACTCACAGAAAAAACGCTGTATATCCTGCAACCATTGTAGGGATTCCTCCACAGGAAGATTACTACTATATTCAGGCTACCGAAAGGTTGTTTTTACCTTTGCTTCAGTTGACACAATTGCCTGAAATTATGAATATGCATATGCCACCTGCTGGAGTTGCCCATAATCTCGTGGTTATTTCAATTAAAAAAGGTTTTCCTGGACATGTCCAAAAAATTATGCATGCTATGTGGGGAGCAGGACAAATGATGTTTAATAAAGTTTTAGTTGTTGTTGATCACGATGTAGATGTTCGAAATTACAATCAAATAATGAAGGTTATTGCTACTTGTGCGGATCCTCGAACCGATTTGATGTTTTCGTCAGGAGCATCAGATGTATTGGATCATGCTGCTGATAGTTTTGCTTTTTCCGGAAAAATAGGCATAGATGCTACAAGAAAGGAGAATAAGTTAGAAAATATTTTGCATATTTCTGTTGAATTGAAAGAAATTCAAATAAATAAGTATTTCATTGACAATGCCTTTCCTGTTTTTTTTGTAAACGAAGCAATAGCTTTTGATTATCAAAAGTATATTCCTTTAATTGAAAGGGGTTCCGCAATTCTTATCGTAGTTGATTTTAATCCCGACAAACTTTGTTCTGAATATTTATTGTGGTATGTATTGGCTAATATGGACCCGTTGCGGGATGTCTACAAAGTAGTTCAGGAGAATAAATTAATTTGGATTATTAATGCAATGTCCGGTAAAAATAAATCAGATGGTTCTCGTTGGCCAAATATAACTTCTATGGATGAAGCTACTATAAACGAAATAGATAATAGGTGGAATGATATTATGTCTTTGCCAATGATCGACTCTCCTTCACGAATATATACTTTCATAAGTGGTTCTGGAGCCGAAAAATAAAGAAATATTTCAAGTTTCTTTTTCGAATTCTGCTAAAATTCTTCTTGATAACATTGTACCTTTTGCAACGCTTATCAAGGTGTGAAAATATTAATAACAAATTTGGATTATATTTTTTTAACTAAAGAATAAAATTTATAACTTAGCGACAATTCGCCTGTGTGATGAAAATAAAAGTTATTCTTTTTTTCTTTCTGATTATTAGCCAGATATCCAATAAGGTTTACGGGCAATTATTTGAAACATTTCTTGAACATTATACTGTAGATAACGGATTGTCACAGTCAACTGTTTTGTGCATTTTTCAGGACAGCAGAGGTTTTCTTTGGGTCGGAACCCAAGATGGTTTAAATAAGTTTGATGGATATCGTTTTCAATTGTATAAATATAATCCACTGGACTCCAATTCTATTTCTAGTAACTGGATTAATGCAATGGCAGAGGATAATGATGGAAACATGTGGATTGCTACTCAAAATGGCTTAAATAAAATTGAGCGAAAGTCAGGACAGATTAAGCGTTATTTGCACGACCCAAATAATCCTTATTCTATTGTTGAAGATGAAATATTTGGAGTAGTAATTGATCTTAAGGGAAATGTTTGGACAAAAACAGCCAGTTCACTAAATAAATTGAGTGTCGAAACAGGTCAGTTTTCGCATTCTGAACATGTGTCTGATTACTTTTCTTCAGCAAAAAGTGATAAAGGATTTCCAATGGTAATAGATGAAATTGGAATTTGGATTGGATCTCCCTTTGGATTGATTTTTTATAATTTTGAATACGAGCACTTTAAGTCCTATGTGTCTAATGCGAGTGACCCTAATACGATATCAGATAATTTTGTTACTGATTTGATTAAAACAAAAGATGGTTCTTTATGGGTTAGTACAAAGAATGGTTTTAATAAGTTTAATACAAAAACAAAAAAGTTTAAAAGATATTACCCAGTTCCAACCGACTTAACTCATCAGTCAAATAGTATTTCATCTATGTTCTTAAGTTACGACAATAATTTATGGTTGGGAACATCGGGCGGAGGACTATTAAAATTTAATCCGACAGATGAAAAAAAATCAAGCTACAAAACTTTTAAAAATGAGCCATTCAATAATAATAGCTTAGGCTATGATTATATTTTGTCATTATGCGAGGATAATTCACATAATCTTTGGATTGGTACAGATGGTAAAGGATTAGATAAGTTAGATTTAAAACCAAAGAATTTCTATCTATATCGTGGTACTACTGGTGATGAAGGTATACGTTTATCCAGTAATGTCATCGGGTCACTTTTACTGTTGAACGATTCGATACTCATGATAGGGACATGGGAAAACGGAATAGATGTACTGAATCGTAATACAGGTAAAACATTTAATGTTTCTGATAATGGCCCAAGTGGGAAACGAATAATGGGAAATAATGTCCATTCTTTGATTATGGACAGTAGAGGATTAGTATGGATAGGTACAAGAAATGGAATTAGTATATATGATCCAAAAACGAATCTGTTTACAGATGTTTTCGAGAAGTTTAAGTTTAATTTTGTCCCAAACCTAAACAAACTTCGTATATACAATCTATTCGAAGATGATCATAAAAATATTTGGGTCTCAACCAAAAACGGAATCTTCAGATTTGAACCAGACAAAAATACCATCACACCTTTCTGGTCAAATTTTATGGACTTAAATAGTTTATCGAATAATTCAGGAATCTATACAATGCAGGATAGTGACGGATATGTTTGGGTTGGAACTGCCAATGGACTGAATAGATATGATTATAATACCAATAAATTTATTCGTATTGGTGAAAAGACTACAGGTAAGAATAATATAAAGGAGGATTCCACTGGGAAAATCAAGTTTTATTCTATTAGTAGTACATATATTTATTCCATATTAGAAGATTTTCAGGATGGCTCTATTTGGATTGGAACAGGAACTGGGTTAAATAATTACAATAAGAAGGACGGTACCTTTGTTTATTATACAGAAAAGGATGGCATTCCTAATGATATGATTTATGAAATAATTCAGGATAGGAAGGGAAATATCTGGTTTAGTACGAATCGAGGTATCGGGATGCTTGATAAAACTAGTAATACAATTAGGTCCTTTGATGTTGGAGATGGCTTACAAGGGCTTGAGTTTAATAATGGAGCTTCCTATATTAGTAAAAAAGGAGAAATTTTCTTTGGAGGATCAAATGGTGTTACTTTCTTTTATCCCGATTCTTTAAAAGACAATCCATTTATTCCTAATATCGTCATTTCCTCTTTGGTCAAGACTAACAATGATGGGAAATTTGAAATGAATGTTGAGGGGCTTGACGTAATTGAATTATCGTACAATGATCAGAATATTATTATAAATTTTTCTGCGCTTGAGTACACCAAACCGAGCAAAAATAAATATACTTATTTGATGAAGAATCTGAATGATAATTGGGTTCCAATTGGAAACAGAAATTTTCAGGAGTTTTCAAATTTACCACCTGGAGAATATGAATTTCTTGTAAAGGGATCAAATAACGATTTGGTTTGGAATGAAGAAGGAGCATCATTAAAAATTATTGTTCATCCTCCATGGTATCAGACCTTGTGGGCTTATTTGGCTTATTTGTTAACCGTAGTTACTATTATCTATATTTTTATCTCATCGCGAACAAGAAAACTTAAACAGGCAAACCAAGTACTTCGAATGAAACAATTGGCGGCCATCGAAATTGCTAAGCAAAAAGAAGAGCTTACGGTGAAGAATAAGAATATTACTGATAGTATTAACTATGCAAAACGTATTCAAGAAGCGATGTTGCCTTCTGAGTTTCTTTTAAGGAAACTGCTGCCTCAATCGTTTATTTTATATAAGCCTAAAGATATTGTCTCGGGAGACTTTTACTGGATATCTGAGCATGATGGCAGAATTTATGTGGCAGCAGTAGATTGTACTGGTCATGGTGTTCCTGGTGCCTTTATGAGTATCATTGGCTATGATTTACTCCGAAGTATTATTAAAGAGCAGAAGATTTCTAAACCCAGTGAAATTCTTAATCTTTTAGATCTTGGAATTTCAGAGACCTTTAGTAAGAATGTTAATCAAACATCAGTTAAAGATGGTATGGATATTTCGATGATAGTAATCGATAGAAATCACCATATTATTGAATATGCTGGTGCATTTAACCCATTGCTAATTATCAGGGATAATAAAATAATTGAAATAAATGGAAATCGTTTTTCAATTGGACGTACCGATGATAACGATCAAAAGTATGATAACCATGTGTTCCAGTATAAATCTGGTGACATGGCATATATATTTACAGATGGTTATGCTGACCAGTTTGGCGGTCCATTGGGAAAGAAAATGAAACAAAGACGATTCCGCCATTTGATATTAACTATCAGCGGTCTTGCATTAAACAAACAACGTGAATTTCTCGATGAAAATATTGCCAACTGGAAAGGCGAACTCGAACAGGTAGATGATATCCTAATAATTGGTGTAATGCTCGAATAAATCAATGAAAAGGAAAACCATTTTTCCCCTTATGAAACAGAAAGAAATTAAGATTCTGAAACCTGTGTATGTATTTTTGCTATGTCTTACTTTTCTGACCATACCATGTTCACATTCAATAGCTCAAATTGAAGGACGAAATCTAGGAGAAAGTGTTAGTTTTAGTGACGGAGTTTATCCTGATTTTAACTCCTTGCTTACTGTCCAGCCTATAAGCTGTGCCAGAATAGTAGATTGTACTTCTGATAATCTGAAAGAACTTTTAACTAAAAAGCAAATTGAGTATTTAGACGATTTGGGTATAAGGAAAACGATCAATACAGATATTATATGGGGGTACGCAGATAAAGGAATTCTTTATGTACAAATCAATAAGGAGTTTAATCGAATTACCATGATTGGAACAATATCCCATTTATTTGTTAACCAAAAAGTTTATCAATCCCGAATGACTGATGCATATACATACGGTTATGGTTATCCAATGTATTCTCCTTCTTATGAGTCAGAACATTTAGTTCAGTATCTTATTGATTTTAAAACTGGAGCTGTTTTACCCATGGACATTTCTACGTTAGAATCTCTTTTGTCTGCAGATAATGAACTGTATACTGAGTTTGTTCAATTGAAAAAGAAAAGTAAAAAACAATTGATGATTATGTATATCCGTCGTTTTAACGAAAGAAATCCATTAAAACTTATTGCGAAATGAAAAGGGGACTTATAAGTTTTCTGGTATCCGTATTTTTTTCGACGACAGTTTTTTGTCAGTTCGAACTTCCCGAGCGATCTGCCCTGGATGCGTTTTTTAAAACAACTACTATGGTTGTGACAGAGGACAACCCAATGTTAGAGTACAATGTAAAAATGAAAGAATCCTTTCCAGCTATTTGGAAGATTACTCCAACAGGATTCTGCACAGTAAGCGACTTTGAAGAGGATAAGGATAAAACAGATAAATCCTTTCTGACAATAGAAGAGATTGTTTTTGAATCAGATAAGACAGGTGTTCGGTATAATTTTTTATGCCTCTCTAATGGAGGAAGTTATAATAAAAATAAAACATTGTCAGATATTTTTCATTTTCCATTATCCTATGCTAAGGTCGAAGAAGAGGATTATATTCATAAATTACCTGTGGCCATTCGTTTAATGCAATCGTATTTGCTTTATCTTAAGAATAATCCTCAGACGGCTAAAGGGGATATTAAAAAAGCATATTTTGCTGCCTCTGCTGAACTTAAAGATAAAGTGCTGTATTTAATTTCTGATGAGGTGACACCTGCATTACGAGACGAAAAAGTCTTTGCTCAGCATTACCCTTTCCCATTTAAATTTGTCGATTATGATGAACTGGAAGAAAAGATCAGTAACCCTGAAAAAAATATGGTTGTACTATACAAGGTTGGACCAGGAATGAATAAAATTAAAAAAGCCAGATGTTTCAAAGCAATTATCGGAGCCAGTGATGGAAAAATATATTATTATGATTATCATATGATCAGTGATAATAATCCGGACGCATTGCTTGAAAGTGATTTAAAAAAATTTTCTAAACTTTAATTATGAGTGACGACAAGAAAATAATTTTTTCCATGTACCGTCTCAACAAAACGGTACCGCCCCATAAACATATATTGAAAAATATCAGTTTGTCTTTCTATTATGGGGCAAAAATTGGTATTATTGGTTTAAATGGAGCAGGTAAATCTTCTCTGCTTAGAATTATTGCAGGGAAAGATAAATCATATGATGGTGAAATTGTTTTTGTTCCAGGTTATACTGTCGGTATGCTGGAGCAGGAACCTATTTTGGATGAAACCAAAACAGTGCGTGGAATTGTTGAGGAAGGAATGAGTGAAATAATGTCGATACTTAAAGAATACGAAGAAGTATCAAATAAGTTTGCCGAACCCATGACAGACGATGAAATGGATAAACTCATCAAACGTCAAGGGGAATTGACTGACCTGATAGAAATTAAGAATGGATGGGAAATTGACACCATACTTGAAAAAGCCATGGAAGCGCTTAGATGCCCTGATGGAGATACACCTGTGAATATCCTCTCGGGTGGAGAACGACGAAGGGTGGCATTGTGTCGTTTGCTTCTTCAGGAACCAGATATTCTTTTACTTGATGAGCCCACCAATCACCTGGATGCTGAATCGGTGCAATGGCTCGAAATGCATTTAAAACAATATAAAGGAACCATTATTGCAGTGACGCATGATAGGTATTTTCTCGATAACGTAGCTGGATGGATACTAGAGTTGGATCGTGGTGAAGGTATACCTTGGAAAGGCAATTATTCTTCGTGGCTCGAGCAAAAATCAAAACGTTTGCAACAAGAAGAAAAGTCGGCTTCAAGAAGAATTAAAACGTTGGAAAGAGAACTGGAGTGGGTGAGAATGTCCCCCAAAGCCCGACAGGCAAAACCAAAAGCTCGTTTGGCCGCCTATGAAAGGCTGATGAGCGAAGATGTGAAACAGAAAGAGGAAAGACTCGAATTGTTTATTCCCAATGGACCCAGACTTGGTTCTCATGTTATTAATGCCGAAAATGTGTCTAAATCCTATGGCGAGAAAATACTTTTCGAAAACATGAATTTTTCTCTCCCTCCTGCGGGTATTATTGGTGTTGTTGGCCCTAATGGAGCAGGAAAAACGACATTGTTTCGTATGATAATGGGATTAGAAAATCCAGATCAGGGACAGTTTACCTTAGGTGAAACGGTTCAGATCGCCTATGTAGATCAGACGCATAAAGATATCATTCCTGAAAAAACGGTTTATCAAGTGATATCCTCTGAAAGTGATAATATCATGATTGGAGGCAAGCAGTTTAACGCCAGAGCTTATGTTGCCCGGTTTAATTTTTCTGGTGCCGATCAGGAAAAACCCTGTAAAGTCCTTTCTGGAGGCGAACGAAATAGATTACATTTGGCTATAGCTCTGAAGCAAGAAGCCAATGTTTTGTTATTGGATGAACCAACCAATGATATTGATGTAAACACGCTCCGAGCTCTTGAAGAAGCCCTTGAGAATTATGCTGGCTGTGCTGTTATTGTTTCTCACGACCGCTGGTTCCTCGATAGGGTCGCTACACATATTCTCGCATTTGAAGGCGATTCAAAGGTGTATTATTTTGAAGGTTCTTACTCCGATTATATTGAAAACAGAAAATTACGTCTCGGCGATGAGGGACCCAAAAGAATCAGGTACAAAAAATTAATAGGTAATTAACATATGAAAAAACTTTTTTTAATTCTTTCTGTATTTCTACTTGCCTCCGCAGCATGGTCGCAAGATGAAGAGTTGAATGATAGATTTGTCACAGCTGCAGCTAAAGGCGAATTGTCTAAAGTTCAGTCGTTGCATAAAAAAGGCGCCGACATCAATGCCAAAAATAAAGCCCGGTGGACAGCTTTAGCCTATGCTTGCAAATATGGAAATAAGGATATTGTTAAGTATTTGCTTGTAAATAAAGTAGATGTAAATGGGAAAGTAAATACT
>PHDH01000089.1 GCA_002840935.1 Bacteroidetes bacterium HGW-Bacteroidetes-21
TACTTTCAATAAAGACCTGTTTAAAAGAATTGAATCGAATATCAGTAACAAGGACTCTATGCTTAACTTAGTTTCTCGTTCTTACCGAGATGTTGATCAATACCTGAAAGACAACAATCGAAACGACGTAGGGGTTTTGATACTTACTGGAGGCTGGATTGAAAGTCTGTACCTGATGACAAACCTTGCCACACTCAAAAAAGATGATGAATTACTTCGTCGTATTGGTGAACAAAAATACCCTCTCGACAATCTGATTAAAATTCTTTCACCCTATTACAATATTTCTAATGAATATGCACAACTTATTGACGGATTAATTGATCTGGCATATGAATTTGATGGCGTTGACATTAATTACACCTATGTACCTCCTACCGTGGAGCCACAAAAGAAGCTGACCACCATTAACAGTAAATCAGAATTGATTATGTCTGAGCAGCAGCTAAAAACAATCTCCGAGAAAGTAAGTGAAATTCGCAAAAAAATAGTAGAATAGTTATGAAAATGAGAAATATAATGTTTTCATTGTTGGCAGTTGTTGCCCTGGGATTTGTATTTAAAGCAAATGCACAGATGGACGCAACCATGGACTTATGCTCAAAAAACATAGTCCCGCCTTTTATTTCCGACGGTCAGCAATACAAAGCGCTGTTGAGTGGCGAGGAAATTGCGGAATTCCGGGCTACTTTTTATGGCGGAAGTACTTACAGAATTTCCGCCTGTAGTGGTCAGAGTGAAGGAAATATCGTTTTCTCCCTTTACGACAAAGAAAGAAATCTGCTCTATTCAAGCAAAGATTACGAAAACTCTCCTTACTGGGATTTTAAATTCACGTCTACCATTGATTGCATAATTGAAGCTGAACTCGTTGGGGGACAAGCTTCCGGATTTGCTTTTATGTTAATTGGATTTAAGCAATTGTAATAAAAAATATTACCTCATCGTCAACCTGAAAATGAATGAGCGAAAGGATACTTAAAGCCCTAATGCAGCTCTTCGCAATTATTGCGAGGCCCGAAAGTAACGCCGAAGAAAGACGATCGGTTGTCGGTTTGTTTCTTAAACAACAATTAAACAAGGAACTTATTGAAGAATACCTCAAGGTATTCGACCACTACTACGAAGTTTATCAGGAAAAGCAAAGCGATACTACCTTAAGGAAAAAAAGGATTGCAGGAAGCTCCGTTAAAGTCCTGAAAATTTGTACCGAAATCAACAAAGAACTGACACAGAAACAAAAAGTTATTGTTCTTGTCCGTTTATTAGAATTTATTAAATCCGACTCTGAAGTTATTTCCGAACAAGAATTGGAATTTGTTGAAACAGTTGCCGACACCTTTAACATTCCCAACGAAGAATATATACGAATAAAAGCCTTTATTCTTTACGGTTTCGACCGCATTCCCAATTCGTCCAGGGTCCTGGTAGTTGACAATAACCAAAGTTTTACACACGAAAAAGTTAAACATCTCTATAGCGCCGGTCTCCAAGGTCAGATTCGTATTTTTAATCTGAACTTTTCAAATATGTTTCTTTTCCGCTATCTGGGCGAAAAGGAGCTTTTTATTAACGGACAACTCATACAATTCGATAAAATTTACTTGCTTAACCCAGGTAGCGCCATCCGCTCTTCCCGTATCACCCCCTTATACTACAGCGATATTGTAGAAATTTTCCAGACGGATAAACTGAAAAGTAAAATCCTTTTTGATGTCCGGAATATTGAATACAGATTCAAAGGAGGAAATATCGGACTGCACGATCTTACTTTCAGTGAAGAATCCGGAAAACTGGTTGGCATCATGGGAGCCAGCGGTGCAGGTAAATCAACCTTGCTTAACGTTTTAAACGGAAACTATCCTCCCACCTCCGGCGAAGTCTTAATTAATGAGGTGAACATTCACACTCAACCCGAAGAAGCCGAAGGTCTTATTGGATTTGTATCTCAAGATGATTTACTGATAGAAGATCTGACCGTTTTTCAGAATCTCTACTATAATGCCAAGCTTTGTTTTGATAATCTCAACGAATTTCAAATCATCCGACTGGTTCTTAAGACGCTCAAAAGTTTAGGTTTGTACGAAATCAGAGATATGAAGGTAGGCTCGCCCCTGAATAAAAAAATCAGCGGTGGTCAACGAAAACGTCTCAATATCTCTCTGGAACTAATCCGCGAACCCGCCATCCTCTTTCTGGATGAACCCACATCAGGACTTTCATCCCGCGACTCCGAAAACATCCTCGACTTACTCAAAGATTTGGCCCTAAAAGGCAAACTCGTTTTTGTCGTCATCCATCAACCCTCTTCCGATATTTTTAAAATGTTCGATCGCCTCCTGATTCTGGATACCGGAGGATACCTGATATACAACGGCGACCCAGTAGATTCGATTATCTATTTTAAATCGCAAACTCAGCAGGCAAACTGGAGTGAAAGCGAATGCCCTACCTGCGGTAATGTTAATCCCGAACAAATTTTTAATATCGTAGAATCTAATGTGCTGGATGAATATGGCAATGCAACACACACCCGCAGATTTTCGCCTAAAGATTGGCTATTGCATTACAACGACTCCACACAAAAAGCAGAATCAAAAGAAGAAGAAAAAGAGCATACGCATTACCAAATGCCTGAAATTATTTCGAAAGTACCCAATAAATTCAAACAGTTTAAGGTATTCACTTTCCGAGATGTCCTTTCAAAATTTGCCAATACTCAATATCTGATTATTAATCTTCTGGAAGCTCCTTTATTGGCCTTCCTTCTCTCTTATATCATCAAATTTTATAACGTCGACGAAACAACTACCGACTCAGGCTATGTCTTTATGGACAATAGTAACTTGCCCGTTTATATTTTCATGGCTGTTATTATTTCCATCTTTGTCGGTCTCACAGTAAGTGCCGAAGAAATTATTAAAGACCGAAAAATTCTCAAAAGAGAGCAATTCCTGAACCTGAGCTGGGGAAGTTATCTGTTTTCAAAAGTCGGCATTCTTCTTGTCCTTTCTGCTTATCAGGCACTCGTCTTTGTTCTTCTTGGAAATACCATACTCGAAATTAAAGGGATGTACTGGCAATACTGGCTTGTTCTTTTCAGCTCCTGGGTTTTTGCCAATATGCTTGGATTGAATATTTCTGATGCATTTAAAACAGCTGTCACGATCTACATTCTCATTCCATTTCTCGTAATTCCTCAAATTATTCTTAGTGGTATCATCGTAAAATTTGATAAACTTAACCCCGATATCTCTAGTCCCAAAAGTATTCCCGTATACGGTGAAATTATAACTGCTCGTTGGGCCTACGAAGCTTTAGCTGTGTATCAATTTAAAAACAATGGGTTTCAGAAACAATTCTATGATTACGATAAGATTCTAAGCGTATGTATCTATAAGAAAGATTATTGGCTAAGAAATTTAAAAAACGAAACCGACGAAGTTAAACGTTTACTAAACAATCCTGAAAAAGAAGCAGAAATACGTAAGTCGTTAGATCTTATAACCTCAGAGATAAAAAAAGAGTTGATAGACAATCCAAAAGTAAAATTTGAAGGGATCAATAATATTAAATACGAAACACTATCAGAAAAAGATATTGATGCCTTAAGGACATATTATGATGACGTTATGGCCTACTTTATTAAAAGATATAACAAGGCCAGCGATCAGAAAGATAAAATCATAAACTCGCTCCAAAAAACCGACGAGGCAAAACAAAAGTTTATTGAACTAAAGAAAATATATCACAACGAAAGCCTGAAAGAGTTTGTTAAAAACGAAAACGATCTGATTAAAATCGTTGAATATGATAATGAACTAGTGCAAAAAACAGATCCAATTTTCCACGATCCTGCACCAGGAACTTTTCTGAAAGCACATTTTTATGCCCCAAGAAAAAGAATATTTGGCGAATTATACGACACATTCTGGGTAAACATACTCGTGATTTGGTCAATGACAATCACACTTTTTATTGCTCTTTACTTTAACGGTCTGAAACGTCTTCTGGAGATTGGCGAAAGAACTAGTAAGATGTTCAAAAAGAAAAAAGATCCCCATCATCATACCAAATAACAGGGGTTCTGTAATATGAAGAATAGAATTACACCTTTGGTACACGTCTGTGTTATTCTTTGCTTTTTAATCTTGTCTTCTCTCAGAGGTTCCGGACAGGAAAACACTTTTTTTACTTCAAACTACATTTCACCTGAATTAAAGGAGAATAAGTTAATCTTTCATTATAAGCAGATAAACTTTTTCAAAAACAACGAGTATTTCAACAACTTATACGACGGCATTACCTATTTAGGGACACGAATAAATCCAGAATTCAGTTATAGTCCATCAACTAATTTTACGGTGACTGCGGGATGGATGGTGCAATATTTTTCGGGACGAGAAAAAGCATATCTTTCTCAACCCACCCTTACTGCCAACTGGCAATTTGCGCACGGGTACAAACTCATCATGGGGAATATTCAGGGTTCATTAAATCATTTGTTACCCGACCCTCTTTTTACTTTTGATAAATACTATATATCACCCGAAGAAACAGGAATACAATTTCTTGCAAACTCAAAATATCATATTACCGATATCTGGCTCAATTGGGAAAAGTTTATCCTGCCCGGAGATGATTTTAAAGAAGAATTTACTGCCGGGGGCAAAACAATCCTGCTGATTATCAGACCCTCAAAAGGAGTAGGATTCTCTCTCCCAATGGTTGGCATGGCAATGCATAAAGGGGGTCAGGTAGAAAACACCTCCGGACACCTGCAAACTGTTTTTAATTCTGCAGTAGGTATCAACCTCTATTATAAACCAACAACCGAGAAAAAAGATAGTTTAGGCATACAAACACTATTCTGTGGCTTTATGGATGGAAGCCCCTATAAAGGACTGTTATATTCACGCGGTTGGGGTATTTATTCGAACGCCTATATTAAACTTTCCGACTGGTATTTCGAAGCTGGATACTGGCATGGCAAGCACTTTATAGCACCACGGGGCGAATGGCTTTTTCAATCAATTTCTAGTAAATATGGCATGTATTGGGAGCCTTCAAAAGATCTGATTTTTGCCAAAGCAGGATGGAAACATGATATATGCAATGGGGTAAAAGTAGGAACCGGTGGAGGTTTGTTTTTTGACACGCAGAGAAATACTTTAGACTTTTATTATCAATTACATATGATAATAAATCTTGATTTCCCCATCCGGGTCAAAAATTCAAGATCAGCATTAAATTAATACACATCTCCCAAACCTGATGTAGATCGTATATTTAAAATTGGCGAGAGTTTGCTAAATCATAGGTTTATACTCGTTTTTTTTAAACATTATTGTACTTTTGTAAATTAAACTTTTTTTAAATAAAAATTACCTTTGCGAAATAAATCCTAGCTATGCTAAAGGAAAAGATTCTTGAAAAACTAAAAACGATACTCCATCCCGAATATAAACAGGATATCTTAAGCCTTGGAATGCTTGAAAGATATACAGAATCTGATACAGAGATTAAAATTCTTCTTCGGTCAAAAAAAGTACACGACCCGGTTGCTAATACTATTCGTAAACTGGCAGAAATGGCTGTTTCTGAAATAGTAAGAGATAGTAAAAAAATAGAGATTGAATTTGTTGGTAAAGAAAAGCCGGCAGAAGTTTTTGAAAACAACCTCTCACAGGTAAAACATATTATTGCCATTGCCTCCGGTAAAGGCGGTGTGGGCAAATCAACTGTAGCAGCAAATCTGGCTGTAAGTCTGGCGACACAAGGATTAAAAATCGGACTATTGGATGCCGATATTTATGGCCCTTCCATCCCTAAAATGTTTGGTCTCGAAACGTACCAGCCTATGATGGAAAAAAGAGGCAGTAAGGATTACATTGTACCTGCTCAAAAACACGGAATCATCCTCAACTCTATAGGTTTCTTTTTCGATCCTTCACAAGCATTAATCTGGCGTGGTCCGATGGCTACCAGTGCCATTAAAAATTTATTGTTTGATACCCTGTGGGGCGAACTTGATTTTTTGCTAATAGACATGCCTCCAGGAACCAATGACATTCACCTTACTTTGGTGCAATCTGTAGGTCTAAGTGGTGCCGTTGTTGTTACGACTCCTCAAATGGTAGCCGTTGCGGATGCCATTAAAGGAATAAATATGTTTACCAATAAACAGATTGAAGTACCGGTTATAGGCATTGTAGAGAATATGTCCTGGTTCAGTCCACCTGAACTACCTGACAAAAAGTATTATGTTTTTGGAAAAGGAGGCGGCGAAAATTTGGCCAAACAAATGAATGTTCCTTTACTGGGCCACATACCTGTGGTTGAAGAAATTTGTGCCGGGGGCGATTCGGGTGTGCCTGCGGTTCTTCATCTGAATTCTGCCGTATCCGTTGAGGTACAAAGCATGACAAAAAGTTTTTTAATAGAATTTGAACGCATATCAAAAATACATCAACCTAAAAAAGTTGAGATTCATAATCAATAAATAACACCGAGAGATGAAAAACCAAGAAATGTACGACAAAGTCGCAGAAGTTATCGAAAAAATCCGCCCCTACTTGATGCAAGATGGCGGAAACGTTGAATTACTAGAAGTTACAGACGACATGATCGTTAAAGTGAAACTCGTTGGCGCTTGCGGAACTTGTCCATTCAGTCTGCATACCCTAAAAAACGGTATTGAACAAATGGTTAAAAAAGAAATTCCCGAAATTAAAGAAGTAGTAAACGAATAAATAATTCTCAGCAATTTCAAAAATGAAGGGATTTATGACAAAAGGTCGTTGGGCCTTATTCGTAATATTTTTTGTTCTGATTATTGATCAGATAGTAAAAATATATATTAAAACAACATTGCCTCTGGGTGGGTCTATCCCTGTTCTGGGCGACTGGTTTACCCTTCATTTTGTTGAAAATAACGGTATGGCTTTCGGCTTAGAACTAGAAGGAAAAGCAGGCAAACTTTTTTTAACACTTTTCCGCCTTATTGCCGTTGCAGGTATTGGATATTATATTTATAAGGTGATTAAAAACAATGCCCCCTTAGGGTTCATTATTAGCCTCTCTCTTGTACTTGCTGGCGCTTTTGGAAATATAATTGACAGCGCTTTTTATGGAGTACTTTTTTCAGAAAGTGGATATAATATAGCAAATCCCGCAGTATTTATGCCTGAAGGTGGAGGTTATTCCTCGTTTCTTTTTGGAAAAGTAGTAGACATGTTTCATTTCAACCTGCTAGAAGGAGTATACCCAGAATGGGTTCCATGGTTAGGAGGACAGGATTTTATGTTTTTCCGTCCCGTTTTTAATATTGCCGATAGTTCAATAACTTGTGGTGTAATTTTACTTATTCTCTTTCAAAAGAAATTTTTTTATTCCAAAAAAATCTAATAATTTGGAACAATGTTTGAATCCTTACGTATATATTGTAATTAAACAAAAAAAACGCATAAGTATGCAATTGAAATACAAAGTCTTAACCCTCGCCTTAACCCTCGCTATCTTCACGGGTTGCAATAATTCAGGAAACAATAATGGAGACGAAGATAAGACAGGATTGGATCAAGTTGACAATAACGAACATTCAAAAAAAGTCCGTAAAATCTTTTACAATGTGCCAAGTCCAATTGAAATGGCATCTCTTATTCAGCGTTCTGGAGCACAATATCACCCAAATATTCTTAACGAATCCAACAATTACTCAAACTATGTTACGCTTGGTAAACAGGCATTAAATCTTGGTGTGTATGGAACTGACCTCAGTTATGTCAGATTATTTGACCAGATAAGCCTATCCATTAAGTATCTTCAAAGCATTAAATACATTTGTGATGAACTTAACATCCCTGAAGCACAAGGATCACTAGCTCTTTCTAGACTTGAAGAAAATATTGAAAACAGGGACTCCATACTACAAATTATTTCAGAAACTTACTCTGCAGCAGATACTTATCTCAAGGAGAATGGGCGTGGAAATACAGCTACAATGATTATTTTAGGAGGCTGGGTTGAGGCATTATATATTGCAACCAATATTTTTAAACCAGAAGGAGATCTCTCAAAAAATGAAATCGCCATTCGTATTGCTGAACAAAAATATTCACTCAACAATTTAATTGAACTTGTAAAATCTTATCCTGGGGACAAAGATTTACAAATGTTCCTTGATCCACTGACAAATCTTCAAAAAGCTTACGACAAGGTAAATATTGAATATACCAAAGGAGACGTTGTAACTGATAAAAACACCAAAACAACAACTATCAACTCAAATGCTGTTGTTTCAATCACCAAAGAAAATATTAACGAGATCAAGAAAATTATTCTTGAAATAAGAACCGGTATTGTAAACTAAGTAATAACGAAAAAATCATATACGATGAAAAGAAGGATATTATTGATTGCTACTTTATTGATGATGATAGCAACACCCTATTTTGTAAATGCTCAATGTAAGGGATTTACAAAAAAAGAATGCCTCCCAGAATTAAAGCCATTTGTTTACAACGGCCAGCTTAATTCAGCAGTCCTTAATGAAGGAGATGTCGCTGAATTATTACTCACCTTTTATAATGGACAGGACTATCGTGTATTTGTTTGTTCCCAACCCATTTTAGGTAATGTAGAATTCCGTCTGTTAGATACTGACAGAAATGTGATTTTCTATAATAAGGATCATGATTTTATTAAATTTTGGGATTTCAAGTCTAATTCTACACAACAATTAATTGTTCAAGTGCGTGTACCTACTGGTGAATCCCGCAGTGAAATAGTTCAGAGTGGCTGTGTTTCCATTCTGGTTGGTTTTAAGGAATAATATTATCTTACTATTTTAAAACCCCGTTCTTCTTAAGTTCGGGGTTTTCTTTTTCCCTAAAAAGGAAAAAGGCATAAAAGAAGGTAAAAAAAGTAATCCCCGCCTGAGTTTCTAAGGTATCTTCATTGAGAAAAGAGACTAGGGCAACAATAAACGGCAGCATAAACCAGAAATCGAGAATTCTTTTTTCATACAACACGGGGTATACAAGAATAAACAAAACAAGTATAAAACCAATAAACCCAAAACTTAAAAAGAAAGTAACAAACTGATTATGTGCCCTAAGCTGCCACTGTTTTTCTAAAGGTGTGATATGCGTAGCATAATATTGATCGAACGCTTTTTGTACATCCCCGGTACCTGTTCCCAACCAATAGTTATCCGCAATTATTGCTGTTGCTGCCTTTAAATACTCCGCCCTTTGAGTCAATGAATGTCCACTGGGATTATCGCCTTGAATATAAGAATCAATAATCCAAAATTGCTTATATAAAAAGGCATATAGCGAGAACCGTGAATTATAAATATAATTAGGGATTCCTTTTTCAACCGAACGAATATCCTCATCACTCATTTGTGTCATCCCCAGAGAATCTTTCCGAAGTCCTTTGGATGCCATATATCTCACTAATGTCTGATATAAGGTATTTCCACGCTCATCTTTTCCTAGATAATCAATCTTACTCCGTTTCTCCCACTCCTTTTTAACCTCTTCCAAACAATAATAATTCCAGACAGCAAAGCCATTTTCGTACCTCATCTCACTTGTATTGTGCTTATAGGGCTTCCCATTTACAGTAAAAGAGTCGAGAATTCCTGTTGGCTCCCTGTGAAAGTAGCCTTTCATTGCCTTATTAAAATTAAAGCCAAAAACAACCGCAATAATAATCAACCCAACTAAAACAGACCATCTAATTACGCCTTTACGACGAATCAAAAATTTGAGGGCAAAAAACAAATTTATTAACCCAAAAATAACCAACCCTGTTTGACTTCTCAGTATAAACAAAAAAACAGCCAACCAGAGGGCAGTCATCAGAATAGCTATTCTTTCCCATGAATACTTAATAACTGTCTTTTTTAACCACAAATAAAACAAAAAGAACACAGCAACATTGATGATTAAGGAAAATCGGATATGAGAGATAAAAATCGACATTTCCCGGTAATCTGTAATTTCTTTTCCAGTAATTCCTAGAAATACAGCAATACTGATACCAGATGAAACAACCAAAGCAGCAGCCAAAAAATAAATTACACCTATCATTCTTTTTACTCCTAGCCATGGTGAAGTCCCAATTATTAGGGGTAATATCAACAGGGGTAATTTTATTCTCAAATCTTTAAACGCATAATCAAAATCGCTCGTATTAAAAAGCCATATTAGGTGCAACGCATATAAGGCCAATACCACTATAATACTTTTTCGCTGTTTAAGAATTTCCCATTTTGTTCTGAACTGCCCCTGTAATATCCAGTTTCCGGCAAGAATGAACTGAGATAAACTCATACCAAATACCGAAAGAGGCATTGAAATGACAAGTAATACAATGCCAAAATAATACACTTCCCGGTGAAAACTCTCCCGTCGACTATTGGTGTAATTAAAATTCACAGGGGTTTAACGGGTATTCTGGAGATTTATTTTATTAATCTGGCTAAAAAACACGTCCTAAGTCCACCTTTTTTTAAACTGCATCAACCCTTCTATTTTTCTTAACACATTTTCTAAAAAACCTTTTTCAACAACCCATAAAAATCAATTTTAAAATGATTAAATTTGCTTTGGAAAATATCTGTTAAGATAGTTATAAACAACTGAGGGATATAAAGAAGATGGAAAACATGAAGCTGCAAGCAGGAGATAAAGCTCCTGAATTTGAGGGTTTGGATCAATATGGAAAAAAGATTTCGTTAGGAGATTTTAAAGGGAAAAAACTTGTTCTCTTTTTTTATCCTAAGGACAATACTCCCGGATGTACTGCCGAGGCATGCAATCTGAGAGATAATTATGACCATCTTAAAAAAAAGGGGTTCGAATTAGTAGGAATAAGTGTCGATGATCTTTCATCACATAAAAAATTCGCCGAAAAGTTTAAATTACCTTTTAGTCTAATCTCAGACACAAATAAAAATATTGTCAACGCCTACGGTGTGTGGGGCGAAAAAAAGATGTACGGAAAAACTTATGAGGGAACACATCGGGTAACTTTTATCATCAACGAAAAAGCACATATAGAGCAGATTTTCGAAAAAGTTAATACGAAAGATCATGCAAATCAAATAATTGAAAACAAAAAATAAAATATATGGAAAAGCAAAAAAACGAAAAGCAGGCTAACGTTAATGTGGAAAAACTGAAAGCCATTCAACTTGTTATTGATAAACTTGAAAAAGACTATGGTAAAGGAACCATCATGAAGATGGGAGATAATGCAATCACCGAAATCCCCGTAATATCTACAGGATCTATATCCCTTGACCTTGCGCTGGGCACCGGTGGATATCCCCGTGGACGTGTTGTCGAGATATTCGGTCCCGAATCTTCTGGAAAAACTACACTGGCAATGCATGCCATTGCTGAAGCTCAGAAATCTGGTGGTATTGCGGCCTTTATTGATGCTGAGCATGCATTTGATCGTTTTTACGCTCAAAAACTGGGCGTTGACGTAGAAAATCTACTCATTTCTCAGCCCGACAATGGCGAACAGGCACTTGAAATCACTGATAACCTGATTCGTTCTGGAGCCATTGACATTGTTGTTATCGACTCGGTAGCCGCACTGACGCCCAAAGCTGAAATTGAAGGCGAAATGGGTGATTCGAAAATGGGTCTGCAGGCACGACTTATGTCGCAAGCACTTCGTAAACTTACCGCCAATATCAGCCGGACCAATACCTGTTGCATGTTCATTAATCAGCTTCGCGAAAAAATCGGTGTTATGTTTGGTAATCCCGAAACAACAACCGGTGGTAATGCACTAAAATTCTATGCCTCTGTTCGTCTCGATATTCGCCGTACTACACAGATTAAGGACGGAGAAGAAGCTACTGGAAACAGAGTAAAAGTAAAAGTGGTAAAAAACAAATTGGCTCCCCCATTCCGCAAAGCTGAATTTGATATGGTCTTCGGTGAAGGTATTTCAAAAATCGGCGAAATTATTGACCTCGGCGTAGATCTGAATATTCTGAAAAAAAGCGGATCCTGGTTCTCTTATAACGAAACCCGTCTGGGACAAGGTCGCGAAGCTGTAAAAACATTGCTGGCAGATAATGTTGAACTGGCAGAAGAACTGGAAAAGAAAATTAAAGAAGCCCTTAAACCCGTTAAAGCTTAATTCATTGAAAATAATCCGCATACTACTCATACTACTTCCGGTATACCTTTTAATTTCATGTGACGGTGACGTAAAAAACACCATCAACCCGGAAGATATTCCTGTTGATTCGTTAAATATCCAGTATATAACAGAGCAAATCAATAAAGAACCCAAGAATGCAGGTCTTCTCAGTTTGCGTGCCGAAATCTTTTTTGAAGATAATCAGACTGAAGATGCCATTAAAGACGCCATTAAGGCACAATACCTTGATTCGCTGAACTTTAAATACTATCTTCAATTAAGCAATTATTACGTCGCTGCCGGACAATCAGAAAAAGCAAAAAATACGCTTTTACGACTGACTCAAAATTTGCCCGATTATGCTCCTGGATATGTTGCCTTGGCTAAGATGTATCTCTATGCTCAGGATTATAACACGACCGAAAAATATCTTCGGGAAGCTGAATCGAGAGACCGGAATATCGGCCAGATATATTTTGTGCGCGGATTGATTTATCGTGAAAACAAAAATATCAATAAGGCTATCGACCAATTTTTGTTATCCATAGAAAAAGATCCCGAACTATACGATAGTTATGTGTTACTGGGATTACTGCATGCTGAGAAGAAAGACACACTGGCCGCACAGTATTATCAGGCCGCTTCGCGTATTAAACCCGAAAACGTTGAACCTCTGTATAACGAAGCAATGTTCTGGCAAGAAAATGAAAAATACGACCGGGCCATAAAAATCTATCAAAGAATTATAGCAGAAAAAGACAGCAATAATCCTTACGCCTATTATAATCAGGGTTATATTCTTCTTAATTTTCTTAATAAATCAGCCGAAGCCATTCCTCTCTTCACCAAAGCACTAGAAAAACTTCCAGATTATACCGATGCGCAATATAACATAGGCCTTTGTTATGAAGATCTGAGTCAATTTGCCGAAGCGCGAAAGTACTATCAAAAAACACTGGAAATGGAGGAGAATTATCCCTTGGCAATAGATGCACTAAACCGACTTGACAAACATAATAAATAAAAAAATAAATCTCATGAAAAAGCTGATTTTACCGGGGCTGATGGCCTTGTTAATGTTCTCCTGTAACCAGGGAGAAAAAAAAGAGGTTGTTAACAATGACTCCGCCGTTTCGAAAACAAAAAGCGACTCGCTGGCAGCTCAACCCATTACTGAGACAAAAGTAACGCCTGAATTGCTTTGGAAATTCGGCCGTATAGGTGAAACTCAATTATCTCCCGACGGTAAAACCATAGCTCTGACCATTACCCGTTATAGTATTTCTGAAAACAAAAGCTACACCGACATTTACACACTCCCCTCAGAAGGCGGTGAATTAAAGCGCATTACTGGCTTTTCCGGACCCGAGTCTAATGTACGTTGGATGCCCGATGGAAAATCACTCCTGTTCCTTGCCATGGAAAGCGAATCTTCACAAATCTGGAAAATGAATCCTGATGGCAGTAATGCTGTTCTCTTTAGCGAAATAACTGGTGATATTAACAGTTTTGAGATCTCTCCCGACGGTAAAAATATCTTATACTGTAAAGACGTAAAGATTGACGACACCCCACAGGACATACACCCCGATCTACCATTGGCAAATGTTCATATGACAGAACGTTTGATGTACAGACATTGGAACGCCTGGAGCGACGACAAATACAGTCACATTTTCTTTAGCGAAATAGGCAACGAAAAAATTAAAGATGGCAAAGATATTATGGATAAAGAACCCTTCGATGCACCTCTTTCGCCTTATTTCGACGG
>PHDH01000090.1 GCA_002840935.1 Bacteroidetes bacterium HGW-Bacteroidetes-21
CGCGCAGTCCAAGTACATATGTTTCGGGATTGGCAATGATGAATTCTTCCAGGCGTTGTTCGCGGGTTTCACCGGCATGTCCGTCGGGATGTGCGTCGAGGTAGTGGGGGTTGATTTGAAAAGGCACAAAATTAAATGCGTCAAAACCTTTGGGGTCACATATAGGCATGTCATTGGTGGTCATGATGGTTGGACAGGCTACATTGGATCCTGCACTCCAGCCAATAAACGGCATACCCGCCAGTACTTTTTTGCGAACCGGTTCAGTAAGACCGTTCTCGTGTATGAGTTTTAGCAGATGAAAAGTGTTTCCGCCACCAACAACAATGGCTTCTGCATTTTCGACAGCTTCTACTGGGTTGGCAAAATGATGTATGGAAACAATGTCGTGCCCGATTTCATTAAACCGGCTTTTTACTTTGGCTTCGTAATCATCAAACGAAAAGGTAACTCCAGCGTATGGAATAAATAATGCTTTCACTGGTTTTTCGCCCAGGAAGGCTTTAATATTATGTTTGGGATAATTGAGATACGCTTCACCGGCGTTGGTTGAGTTGCTTATTAATAATAGTCTCATTGTTTTCAATTTTTGATAAAGATATAGGTTTTCGTCTTTTTTTGCAAATACAGAGTGCGATTATGCTTGTAAGTTTAGAAAAGGTTAATGTAGAAGTCGTCTGATTCTTTCTCTAAAAGAAAAGATTGATTGAAACTATTTATCCATCAGCAGGCTGCCTTATTTATTATCTGTAATTAACCTTTATCTCATTCATTCCCGCCGTTCCCTAATTGGTTGTTTTTTTGGATAGACTTCTGCTGTTAATTTGCTTCTATAAATCAAACGAAACCAAAATGAAAAAAATTATTTTTACCATCACATTCGGGTTGTTTGCCATGATATGTGCAAATGCCCAGGTTCTGAGTCCTGAGGTGATCGCCTCTTCCGGAGGTGATTTTCAGGGGACAGGAACTTCGCTGAGTTGGACATTAGGTGAACCCGTTACCGAAACATTCGAGGGGAGCAATGCAATACTTACCCAGGGTTTTCATCAGGGAATTTATACCGTCGTTAATGTATTCGAGAACCCATCCGCTAATCTCAGTGTTACATTGTATCCTAATCCGGTTGTCGACATCCTGAACATTGACATTAATAATCCAGAGGAGGTCTTAAATTTTACCTTGTCTGATTTGAATGGGAGAATGTTGTTCAGCCAAAAATCAAACGAATCGAAAATGCAGATCAATTTGAAGGACTATGCTTCGTCGAATTATTTGCTCGTCATCTGGAATAGCAAGGGTGATGTTGTAAAAACTTACAAAATTTTAAAGTCAGATAATTTTTAAAACCAAAAACCAATAAATCATGAAAAAACTACTCTTTTCAATTATTGCACTTGTCTTTTTGTCGAGTGTTTATGCCCAAACGCCTGAGGCATTCAAATATCAGGCTGTAGCCAGAAGTACAAATGGCAATGTTCTAGAAACCCAGAATGTTAGTTTACGGGTCAGTATTCAACAAGGAAGCACATTTACCAGCGTGTATGTTGAAACACATGCAACCACTACCAACGCATTCGGATTGTTTAATCTCGAAATCGGAAATGGTACCGTTGAATCAGGTGATTTCTCGACCATCGACTGGAGTTTGGGTGATTACTCCATTCAGATTGAAATGGACGAAACCGGTGGAAGCAATTACCAGTTGATGGGTGTGGCTCCACTTTTGTCTGTGCCATTCGCTATGCATGCAAAAACTGCTGATAATGGTTTCAGCGGAAATTACAACGATCTTACAAATACGCCCGATTTGTCGAATTACGACAATAATGTATCCGATGATTTTTCAGGAAATTATGCCGATTTAACAAATAAACCTGTTTTAGCCGGTGATGTAACGGGTCAAACGACTTTGACCAAAGTTGAAAAAATTCAAGGGATGGATGTTGCCTCTACGGTTCCTGGGAATGGTCAGATTTTAAAATGGAATGCAACCAACATGATTTGGGAACCTTCTGATGATGCACTGGGCGCTGCAGGAACTACCGATGGCGTTGTTTCATCTGGAACTATGTCTGGAACAACAACAAAGACCTTAACCCTTCATCGTACCAACAGCTTGGGAGATGTCGTTATCACTTATACCGACGAAGTAGCCGATGCCGATGCTGACGCAAGTAACGAACTTCAGAATCTTTCTCTTTCTGGAAATAACCTCACCATAAGTAATGGAAATACCATAGATTTAGGTGTTATTCAGGATGGAACAGGAACAGACAGTCAGCATATTACTTTGACCGGAACCGTGTTGTCAATTGATAACGGCAACTCGATTGATCTGAGTGCCTTTATGGACAATACCGATACACATTTAACGGAAGCAGAAGTAGATGCTTTTGTAAGTAATAATGGTTATTTAACTTCATTTACCGAAGTAGATGGAAGCATTACCAACGAAATACAGGATTTATCGCTTACTGGAAACACTTTAAGTCTTTCAGGAGATGCTACAACAGTGAATCTGGCTCCCTACATGGACAATACCGATGCTCAGACCATGTCATTAACCGGAACAACACTAAATATATCTGGTGGAAACTCCGTGAATCTTAGCTCAATTAATACAAATTTGACCGAAGCGCAGGTTGATACATATGTAAGTAACAATGGCTATTTAACTTCATTTACTGAAGTAGATGGAAGCATTACCAACGAAATTCAGGATTTATCTCTTAGTGGAAATACATTGAGTCTTTCAGGAGATGCTACAACAGTGAATCTGGCTCCCTACATGGACAATACCGATGCCCAAAATTTATCTTTGTCGGGAACTACTCTCAGTATTTCTGGCGGAAACTCTGTTAATTTATCCTCAATCGCAGGCGGTACCGATACCGACGATCAAACTTTAAGCTTAAGCGGAACTATTCTCACAATTGCTGATGGAAACTCCGTGAATCTTAGCTCAATTAATACAAATTTGACCGAAGCACAGGTTGATACTTATGTAAGCAATAATGGCTATTTAACTTCATTTACCGAGGTCGACGGCAGCATTACCAACGAAATTCAGGATTTGTCGCTTACAGGTAATACATTGAGTCTTTCAGGAGATGCTACAACAGTGAATCTGGCTCCATACATGGATAATACCGATGCTCAAACGATGTCGTTAACCGGAACAACACTGAATATTTCTGGTGGAAACTCCGTGAATCTCAGCTCAATTAATACTAATTTGACCGAAGCACAGGTTGATACTTATGTAAGTAATAATGGCTATTTAACTTCCGAAGTAGATGCCAGCACAACCAACGAGTTGCAATCGCTTTCATTATCCGGAAACAGTCTTACGATCAGCAGTG
This sequence comes from Bacteroidetes bacterium HGW-Bacteroidetes-21, assembly GCA_002840935.1. Classification (GTDB taxonomy): domain Bacteria; phylum Bacteroidota; class Bacteroidia; order Bacteroidales; family GWA2-32-17. The sequence goes on from PHDH01000090.1 coordinate 3,366, forward strand.
GAAATACCGTAAACTTAAGTTCTCTTGCCGGAACAGACGATCAGACCTTGAGCGAAGTATTAACCCAAGGAACTGATGCCGGAAATAAAAACATTACCAATGTTGCCAAATTGGGCGTTGGAACCAGTTCTGTAAATACTTCGGCTGCCATGGAAGTCTCTTCAACAACCGCCGGATTCCTGTTGCCAAGAATGACAACTGTTCAGAGAGATGCTATCAGCTCTCCCGTTGCTGGATTGTTAGTTTTTAACACAACTACTACAAAATTTCAGGGTTATTCCGGTCCTCAAGTGAATGAATATGATGCTGAAAATATATCGACCGAAGGGCTAACATCTGCCTCTTCAACGCTGGAACAAACATATGTTGCAACCAGAACAGGCTCATTGTATCAGCTTCAGTTGTACTTAGGAAATTCTTCTACATCAAATGTCTCTGTACAGATTTATCAAGGTACCACACTGATTGGCACATCAAATATTGTAAGTGTGTCAGGAACAGGGGTACAGTTATTTTATTTCAGTGGTGTGACTATCACAGCAGGAACAACTTACAAATACAGATTAGTAGCTGCATCAACAGTTAGTTGGTGGAGAAGTAATTCAAACTACTATTGGGATGGTGCAGGTTATGTTGGTGGGGTTGCACAAACCTTTGATTTCTATTTCCGTCAGTTGGTTACTACCAGCGGAGGTTGGGTTAATTTGAACTAGAACTGAGATTAATAAAAACACAGACCAGAAATGAGTCTGTGTTTTTTTTAAGGGAATATTTATACTGAATGGATAAACTGTTGCTTTTTATTTAGAGTAGTTTTAAGTAACAGGATGGTTGGGGCGAAAGCCCCAACTTTTTTAAGTTAAAGCATACAATAGGAAAGAATGTTAGTTGTGAAGGATTTTTTTGCCGGATTTTCCTTATCGGCTATTACTTGTAATTTTTTAGTGTGTAAAAGACTTCGTCAATTACCTGACTCATTTTTAAAAAATTTATGGTGCCGATGGTGTCGGCTTGGGTGTGATAGCCTTCGTTTCGATAAAATGCTGTATTGGTGATCATGACAGCCGGATAACCGAATTTCCAGTAATTCAGATGGTCAGAAAAGTCTATGCCGGGCAATGATTTTGGACCGGTAAAAGCTTTGGTCTCGATACAACCGGCTTCTTTCATGTATTTTTCTACCTTGTGACCAAAGACGCCGCCAAAAAGTTTCTTCACAACGGTAATATAGTTGCCCTTGCTCCCATAGAAAGGTTTGAGTATTTTTATAGGGTATGTTTGTGAATTAGGTTCGTCGCTGAAATAGCCAATCATGTCGAAGCAAATCATTCCTTCCAGAGCAATGCCTTTGTCAAATAGGTCTTTTGCATGGATGTAGCTTCCCATTTTTGTTGTTTTAAAATAGGGTGGTTCCTCAAGTGCGAAAGCTACAAAGTCAACACGATAATTAAGTTTTTCTTTTTTTGTCATCCGGGAAAGTTCCAGTAACGCAACAACACCGCTGGCATTGTCGTCGGCACCTGGCTGGCTATAGGCAACATCGTAATGTGCTCCCACAACCATTCTTTTTTCGTTTGAAATGCCTGTTGCACCTATCACATTTCTATATATTTGTCCTTCAATTTCAAATGTCTGGTAGTATACTGTATCGCAGTTTTTTGAAAATTCAGAAAAAATGTAAGCTGCCACAGAATCGAGTGTTTCGGGATGCATGTAATTCCGGTATTTCTCAGTGCCGGTAATGATCATCATATCATTTCTTAACCGGGTGGTATCAGAAAACTGGGAGACAGGGCAAGTCGTTTTGCAGGAAATCAGGCTGTTGAATAGAAACCCGACTGCAAATAAGAAGGTGAAAAAGTTAAGTTTTGAGTAATGCTTTATTTTCTGATAGTCAATAATATGGATCTTCATTAATTATTCGGATATTAATTAATCATTCCGGCACATACGGTGTTATTGGTGGCTTCGTCTATCAAAATTACACTTCCGGTGATTCGGTTTTTGCGATAAGGATCATAAAACAAGGGCTTTTGCGTACGAAGTACCATGCGCCCAATATCATTCATGCCAACGGAATCCACTGTTTTGTCTCTTTCGAGTGTTTCCATGTTGATTTTATAGGTGACTTGTGAAACCTTACATTTTACTTCTGAAGAGGTGTGTTTCAGAATATATTTTCCATTGGGCAGCATAGGTTTGTCGCCAAGCCAACAGAACATGATATCGATATCCTGCGATTGCTGAGGCAAATTGTTTTCTTTTACGATCATGTCGCCGCGACTAATATCTATGTCGTCTTCCAGCAACATGTTAATGGACTGAGAAGCAAAAGTTTCTTCTGTGCTGTTGCCGAATAACTCCAGCTTGCTGATGGTTGAGGTTAGTCCGGATGGCAGTACTTTAATCTTGTCGCCGACTCTGAAGATACCACTGGCTACACGACCCGCATAGGCCCGATAATCGTGAAACTCCTGCGAGTAGGGACGGATAATGTATTGGACAGGAAAACGGGCATCGAGAAAATTATAATCGCTGCCAATATGTATGTTTTCGAGAATATACATTAAGGTGGGGCCATTAAACCATTCCATGTTCTTGCTGCGGTTCACCACATTATCTCCGTGGAGGGCACTGATAGGAACAAAGCGAATGTCCTGTACATCAAGTTTTGTCGCAAATTCCATATAGGTGTCGCAAATATCCTCAAAGGTTTCCTGACTGTATTCGACGAGATCCATTTTGTTGATACATACTACGATATGCGGAATTTGCAGGAGGCTGGCAATGAAAGAATGGCGTATGGTTTGCTCAATTACTCCCAGTCGGGCGTCAATTAAAATTATGGCCAGGTTAGCTGTAGATGCACCTGTGACCATATTTCGTGTATATTGAATATGGCCGGGGGTATCGGCAATAATAAATTTGCGGCGGGGTGTGGCAAAATATCTATAGGCAACGTCAATTGTAATGCCTTGTTCGCGTTCTGCTTTTAATCCGTCTGTCAGAAGCGCCAGATTAAGATGTTCGTGTCCCCGGTTGGTACTGGCCAGTTCGAGTGCTGTAAGTTGATCTTCGAAAATAGCCTTGCTATCATATAATAATCTTCCAATTAAGGTGCTTTTTCCGTCATCAACGCTGCCGGCAGTGGTAAAGCGCAGGAGTTCCATGTCAAGATACCCTTTGCTTTTCTTTGTAGGTTTTAGTGCATTCATTAAAAATATCCCTCCTTTTTGCGATCTTCCATGGCAGTTTCCGACCGTTTATCATCATATCTTGTTCCTCTTTCTGTTGATCTGGATGCAGCTACTTCGCGAACAATTTCTTCGAGACTGTTGGCTTCCGATTCTACTGCTCCGGTACATGTCATATCTCCAATAGTACGGAAGCGGATTTTCTTCTTTACAATTTTGTCGGTGGCCAGAGGCGGAATGCAATCGCTGTTTGCAAGCCATGTTCCATTTCGCTCAATGACTTCCCTTTCGTGTGTGAAATAGAGATTTGGGATATCGATGTTTTCCATAAGAATGTACTGCCAGACATCCATTTCGGTCCAGTTGCTCAGGGGAAAAACGCGAAAATGCTCGCCCATGTTCTTCTTCCCATTAAAGATGTTCCAAAGCTCGGGACGTTGGTTTTTGGGGTCCCACTGACCAAAATCGTCGCGGTGCGAGAAAAAACGTTCTTTGGCACGGGCTTTTTCCTCGTCTCTTCTTCCGCCACCCAATGCAATATCTAGTTTCAGTTCTTCGATGGCATCGAGCAGTGTAATTGTTTGTAATTTATTGCGACTGGCATTGGGACCTGTTTCTTCCTGAACACGACCTTTGTCAATGCTTTCCTGTACCAGTTTAACGATGCATTGCTGCCCGGTTTTTTCCATCAGTTGATCACGAAAAACCAGTGTCTCGGGAAAATTGTGGCCTGTGTCGATGTGCAGTAACGGAAAGGGTACTTTAGCCGGCCAGAAGGCTTTGCGTGCCAGGTGAAACATAACGATAGAATCTTTTCCGCCAGAAAAAAGCAAAGCAGGACGTTCAAATTGCGCTGCTACTTCGCGGATAACATAAATGGCTTCGTTTTCGAGTTCTTTTATGTGGGTAATTCGGTAAGGTCTCATTTTATTTATTTTGAATGACTGGTAAAACAGCTTTCACGATAATGGCGGCTGATTCTTTAATCGATAATTGATGAGCGGGGACTTCCAGGTAAAAGCTGAGAGGTTTTTCAAAAACTGAACTGACTCCGGTAAATTTGTCAATTTTCCCCTGTTTTGCCTTTTTATAATGATTTTTTGGATCCCGCTCTTCACAGACTTCAGCTGGGGTACTTATCCATATCAGGCGAAAATCGTTTTTACCAATGATTTTCTCGGCCATTTTACGTTGCGCATTTGTAGGACTAACAAAACAATTGAGCGTTATAATGCCTTGTGAAATAAGTAATTTGCTGATTTCGGCCACTCTGCGGATATTTTCAGTACGCGCTTCCTCGCTGAAGCCGAGGTCGGAGTTGAGGCCAGAACGCACATTGTCGCCGTCCAATAAAACGGTAGTGTGGCCCTTTTTCTGTAATTGTTTTTCGACTTCAATGGCCAGTGTTGATTTTCCACTGCCTGGCAGACCGGTGAACCACAGACAGACAGCATGTTGCTTCAGTTTATTTTCTCTATCGGAACGACTGAGCATTTTTTCGAAAACTGGTACTATGTTCTCTTTGTTTATCATATGCGCAAATATACATATTTTAATTAGTCTACCAACCTAGTAGACTTGTCTTTTTGGTTTTTTCACAAATAAATGTCTTAGGATTTTAATGGAGTTGAAAAAACAAAAACACTTCATGATATAATTAATATGATTAAAATTTTGTAATATTGCATTTAAATATCATGATAAAGTAAATCGAAACTTTAAAATATCATGATAAAATAAAGTAATACTTTAAAATATCATGATAAAATAATCTAAAATTATGTTTTTACGACAGCAGATATTATCAGATAGTGAGACTGAAAGTCTTTTTTTATGGGGAGCGAGACAAACAGGAAAAAGCACTTTACTAAAGAGTCTTTTCCCTGATTCAATGTATTTTGATCTACTTAAAAATGATGAATTTGAAAGATTACAGCGAAATCCATCACAATTGCGCGAGATTCTAACAGCTGTAGAGCCCAGTGGTCCTGTTATTATTGATGAAATTCAAAAACTTCCAGCTTTATTAGATGAGATTCATTGGCTTATTACAAATACAGGCGCTAGATTTATTTTAAGTGGTTCGAGTCCCAGAAAATTAATCAGGTCGCAGGTAAATTTGCTTGGAGGGCGTGCTCTTCGTTATGAGTTATATCCTTTGGTTTCTTCCGAGATTCCGGATTTTAACCTTTTAAGAGCATTGAACAATGGATTAATTCCAAAGCATTATCTTTCAGCGCATCCTCAAAAATTGTTATCGTCCTATACCGGCAGTTATTTGAGAGATGAGATACTGGGTGAAGCACGAATAAGAAATATTAATTCATTTTCACGTTTTCTTGAAGTAGCTGCCATTACCAATGGCGAAATGGTCAACTATTCCAATATCGCAGCCGACTGTGGAGTAAGTTCTCCCACCATTAAAGAATATTTTCAGATATTGGAGGATACTTTAATTGGACGTTTTTTACCTTCATTTCAGAAAAAACCAAAGAGAAGAGTCATTCTGGCACCTAAGTTTTATTATTTTGATGTAGGTATTGCAAATTATCTCCTTAAGCGAAAAAACATTGAAAAGGGGAATGAGGTTTTTGGTAAAGCTTTTGAGCATTTCATTTATCAGGAAATATATGCAAATAGTAGTTATTCGGGCATTAATTATCCCATTCATTATTGGAGAACAGCATCTCAGTTAGAGATTGATTTTGTCTTAGGAGATGGCGAAGTTGCAATTGAAGTTAAAGCAACCGAAAATGCTAATGCCAGACACATTAAAGGACTATTGAGTTTTGCTGAAGATTACAAGGCTAAAAAGTTAATTTTAGTTTCAAATGATCCATATCCTAGAATGCTGGATGGAGTTTTAATTTTACCTTGGAAAGACTTTTTAAATAAGCTCTGGAATCAGGAAATTATTTCGTAAAATTTAATCGCAGGAATGACAGTCAAGACTCTTGTTGTATTGCAACATGGCATTCTGGCTCATGCCCATGGATGAAAAGCCGCCATCGTGAAAGAGATTTTGCATGGTGACTTTTTTGGTCAGGTCGCTAAAAAGTGTGATACAAAAATCGGCACATTCATCGGCGGATGCGTTGCCTAGTGGCGACATGCGTTCGGTAAAATCGACCAGATTATCGAAGCCTTTTACCCCGCTTCCGGCGGTTGTTAGGGTGGGCGATTGAGATACGGTATTGATTCGGATTTTCTTATCGCGGCCGTAAATATATCCAAAACTACGGGCAATGCTTTCGAGCAGGGCTTTTGCTTCGGCCATATCGTTATATCTGTAAAACACGCGTTGAGCAGCAACATAGGAAAGTGCTACTACCGAGCCCCAGTCATTGATTGCATCCAGTTTTCGGGCCGTTTGCAGCATTTTGTGAAAGGAGATGGCGGATACGTCTAAGGTCTTGTTCAGGTAATCGTAATCGATGTCGTCGTATGGTCTGCTTTTACGAACGTTCATCGACATGCCGATAGAGTGTAGCAGGAAGTCGATTTTACCTCCGAAATGCTGCATAGCTACATTGAATACATTTTCAATATCGTTTACGTTACTGGCATCGGCAGGAACGATAATGGTATTACATTTTGCGGCCAGGGCATCGGCTTCGCCCATGCGAATAGCCAATGGGGTATTGGATATAATGATTTCGGCTCCTTCTTCGTATGCTTTTTCGGCTATTTTCCATGCGATGGATTTATCGTTGAGGGCTCCGAAAATAATGCCTTTCTTTCCTTTTAATAGATTGTATGCCATAATGATATTTTTTGCAAAGTTCCAAAATATTAGTCATTCTGAACTTAACTATTGCTTAAAAATCATTAATTATAGGATAATAAAGAATCATTATTATCGAAGGATCAATAAAAAAGAGGTGTGTGAGAAAATGGGCTAATTGGCCAGTTTATTATATTTTCTAAGTGTTTCTTCGGCCTCTTTAAGTTGAGTAATGTCTACAACGTTGCCTGAAATGTGCAGAGGAACTCCATTCTGGTCAAAGTGTACACTGTATTTATCGCTAAGCCAGCAATAATGACCGTCTTTATGGCGAATGCGGTAATCGATAATACGGTTAACATCCTGACCGGGTATGGGCACTATGAGTTTTGCAATAATTAGATTTGACTTTTCAGTATCTTCAGGATGGAGTAAGTCTTTAATTTCTTCTGCATTCATCTGATAAAATTCATCAGGTGTATAGCCAAGAACATTTGTCAGTGAGGGGCTTATATATTCGTACCGGCCAGAAGAACAAATGAGTTTGTAAAGTACTTCGCGTGCATTAGAAAGAATTTCTACAAAGCCTTTTTCACATTCAGAAAATCTCTTTTTAAGTTCATGGAGCTCTGAGAGTTCCTCTAAAATGACCAGTCCGCCATCTGCTTGTTTTAATTCGTTAAATAGGGGGATAAAGGAAGTGTAGACACAAATTTTTTCATCCTTTTCAGTTAAATGAACTTCGCCTGAAAATGATTGTGTCTCACCATTACAGCAATGAACATAACAGGCTAGAAAATCATCATTTTGAATTATTTCTGTAATTTCTTTGTCATTTAATTCTCCAAAAAGTTTTTTAAATGCTTCGTTACAATTGTTTACTTTTCCGTTTTTGTTAAACAGGGCAATTGGGAACGGATTATTAAAAATAATGTTTCTAAGGTTATCTTTTTGTGCAATAAGTTCGTTTTTGGTTTTCGTTTCGGCATCCATTTCGATTAAAATGCCAAAGAGATAATTCTCATCTCCTTCGGTGAAACGAGAAAGCGTAACTTCTACCATGAATGGCTGTGTATTCGATTTGAGATGTTGCCATAAAAATGTTTGAGGAAAACCACTTAATGCGAGTCTGATTTTCTCGAGGGCTTTTTCTCTGGAGTTTCTCCCGTCTGGTTGAAATGGGGGTGAAAATTTGTATGAATACGGAGTATGCATGATTACTTCTTCGAAAGAAGCTTCAAACATTTTACTGATTTTTGCATTGCAATCAATAAATTTATCGGCTTTTAAAATGACGATGGCTTCATTGTTTGCTTCGAACAGTGTTCTGTACATGTCAACTTTTTCCTTTTTACCCTGTTCAGAAGCTTTAATGCTTGAAATGTCTCTTACAACACCCTCAATAATAGAAAGGTCTCCTTTGTTGTCGATGGTGTAATTATAACTTACACTGATGTATTTCTTTTTTCCTTCGCTGGTATATGTTTCATATTCAAATTCAGGCAGTTTGGCAATGTTCTCGATGTGCTTGGCAAGGGTTTCAAATATGTTGTCGTATAAAAATCCAAAACCATATTTTCTGAAATTAATTTTAAAGTCTTCTCGTTGATATCCAAACATTTCATATATGCCTACGCTGATATGTTCAAATTCTTTTTCGCGAGTATGTCTAAAGAAAAAGAATTCTTTTTTAATGTGCTCTAGGACATGAACCTGATTTTGACGGGATTCTTCCATAGCTTTTGAAAGGAACAACTGTTTGCGCAGAGCTTTGTTTAATGTAGAAAAGAATATGATACCTAGTGTAATAAAAATGATAAAAGGCTTAGCTTGATTAATATAATGCCATATAAGTGTATTCGTAATGATAAGATCTAAGAATGTGTCTTGCAGCAGAATTGAAAGACCAATACCTGTCCCTATGAATATTAACATGGCATTGAACAGATACTTCCTAGGATTATTCTTTTTCATGGTAAGTTTATTAGCGTAGTCTGTTCAACGATTTAATTAATTTTTCATCTTTCATGATATATCTCGAAGCAAGATAGTTCATAATAACTGCTATAACAGGTAATATGAGTGAAAATCCATATTGTGTGGTGGCGTTATTATTACTAGTAGCCTGATAAACATAGTATATAGCCATAATTAAAATGCCTAGATGAAATAATATACTGAATGTGCAAAACCTGATTTGTAATATCCTTTTTTTATATAAAAATAGCGAAACGACTTGAAAAAAAAGAGTGATAGATATAATGATCAATAATGGATAAATGGCTGATTGAAGTATTTCTTGTTCTTGAACAAATTGATAAAGTCCGGTAGCTTTCAGGATAAAGATGCCTGCATCAGGATGATAAATGCTGGCAAAGGGTATATTGAACATGAGCGCAGTTGCAATAATTGACAATAAAATAAAGATGCTTTGAATTCGTTGAATCATATCCAAGATTTATTAAGCGAAAATAACTATAAATGAGAAATTATTAATAAGAAAACAGATATTTGTTGAACCTTGAATTTTTAGTTCAGATATAAGTGTCAGAAATACAGGGCGAAATGGATTATAATATTTTTTTATTTAAAAAATGACATAATTTTTCTTCTGTTTAGCAAATATTCAAATATATTTGCAGTTCATTAACCAAAACGTTTTGAAAAATGGCTTATAAAATTACCGATGATTGTACTGCTTGTGGTACATGCATTGACGAATGCCCAGTAGGTGCAATTTCTGAAGGCGACATTTATAAAATTGATCCTGAAACATGTACTGATTGTGGTGCTTGTGCTGATGTTTGTCCTGTTGAAGCAATTCATCCTGCTTAAAACATTACAGTTTTAAAGTAAAAGCCGTCGAAGTTCGACGGCTTTTTTTATATGATTTTTTTCCCTATTTTTATGAAGGTAAAATCAGGTTATGAAGAGTAATATTTCTAAACAAAACAAAGATGAGCGTATGTCATTTCATAGTGAAGCGCTTTTTTCTGATTTGAGCAAGGCAAATAAACTCATTCAGGCCATACCTGATCTTGTTTTTATTGTCAATATAGATGGTGATATTCTTTTTGCCAAACCCGGAAAAGATGTGTCGCTTGCTTTTCCTTTATCAGAAGTCTTAGGAAAGAATCTGGCCGATCTTCCTTTTAGTAGTGAATTGCTTAAATTGTTTATATCCAATATTAAACAATGTCTTATCCAAGGAGTTGATATTGTATATACTTATTGCCTGGATATAGGTAATGAAAAAACTTATTATGAAGCCAGAAATAGCGTTTTTGATGATAAACATGTTCTTGTTATTATTAGAAACAGAACTGATGAGGAGTTATATAAGCTTAAGATTTCGGAAAATGAGAAAAAACTTTTAACTCTGAACGAAAAACTAAACAGAAGAAATGAGAAATATAAAACGCTGAATGAACAGTTTCAAAAAAATAATATTTCACTGATTTCCAGAAATTCGGATATTGAAACTTTGCTTAAAAAAAATCATTATCAGGAAAAAATATTACAACAAATCATTGAAAG
>PHDH01000091.1 GCA_002840935.1 Bacteroidetes bacterium HGW-Bacteroidetes-21
AGAAAATAAGAGAATAAGCGGTACCAAGTTGTTTCTCGGGAATGATTTTTGGAACTGAAGGCCACATAGCAGAAGGAACCAGGGAGAAACCAATACCTAAAATGATAATGAGAATTATAGCAACTAACCAATGATTTAAAAATGGTATTGTAAACATGGAGTGAACGAAAATAAGAAGCAAAGAACCAATAATCATTATGGTTGCGCCTTTACCTTTGCGGTCGTATAGATTACCAAAAAATGGGGTAAGTAGAATTGTTCCGAAAGGTAGCATGGCAGGAATAATACCAGCCCATTCTTCGTTGATGCCGAATTTTTGAACCATGAGTTCGGTGGCATATTTCAGGAAGGGAAAAACGGCGGAATAGAAAAGAACACAAAGTATAGCAATATACCACCAACCTTTGTTTGTGATAATTTTTAGAATATCGGAAATACGGAAAGCTTCTTCCTCATCTACAATGTTGTTGGCACGATCATATTCAGCTTGTTCCTTATCCAGCTTCTTATCCATGAATGTATACATGATAAAGGCAATTAGCCCGATACAAAGCATGATTAATGAGATTAAGATAGGGGCTGAAACATGTCCGAAAACGTTGGCAATAGGTACAGAGGTTGAAAGGGCAAGTGCCGTTCCAATTCTTGCTGTAGCCATTTCAAGGCCCATAGCTAAAGCCATTTCTTTGCCTTTAAACCATTTTACGATGGTCTTTGAAACAGTGATGCCAGCAACTTCAACACCAACACCAAAAATAGCAAAACCTAAAGCTGCCAACATAACCTGAGCTTTCATGTCGAACCATAAAATGTGCCAGGTTATACCATCCAGAGAATGAGTTGACACTGCATAATATTTTAATCCAGCTCCTGCAACCATTATAATGGCAGCCATTAGTCCGGTAAAACGAATGCCCATTTTATCAAGGATAATACCCCCGATAATCAACATAAATAAAAATACGTTAAACCATCCGTAGGCGCTGGTAAAAAAACCATATTCTGAACTATCCCAATGTAATTGGTTTTCAAGTAAGCCTTTCAAAGGTGCCATTACATCGGTCAAATAATAGCCGCAAAGCATTGTGAATGCTACAATGGCTAAAGCTGTCCATCTGGCAGCTTTACTCTCTCTAAGAGATTTTCTGATTTTCTCAACCATATTAACGTGTAAAAAAGTTTTATCAATTATTCAAAAAACATGCGAAGTTAAAAAAATATTAAGACATTCATGTTTTATTCTTTTATATAATATATGACACTACGATCATATTATTTAAAATCCTGAATTTTAATGAACAATGCCAAATATTTGACTTAACATTTGCAAAAACTAAGATAAGAACGTAAATAGAGACATTTGACTGTCCCAAAGTTATCATTTTTGAGGAATACTTTTAAGTGTTACCACCAGAAAATCCCAGAATTTCTGAACCGAGGGTATATTTACTTTTTCGTCTGGGGAGTGGGGAAAGCGAATAGTTGGACCAAAAGAAATCATATCCCAACGAGGATAGTTGGCGCCCAAAATACCACATTCGAGACCTGCATGTATTACTTTAATTTCGGGTTTTTTGCCCCAATTATTATTGTATACTTCGCTCATGGTTTTCAGAATAGCAGAATCAGCATTGGGTTTCCAGCCAGGATATTCTCCAGTAAGTTCAACTTCGGCACCAGCTAATTCAAATAAAGAACTAATCATTTCTCCCAAATCTGCTTTTGCAGAATCAACTGAACTACGAAGCAGACAGTTTAAGGTAAATTTGCCGTCCTGACTTTTCATGATGGCCAGATTGTTTGAAGTCTCAACAATACCCGGCATCACATCACTCATGCGAATAACTCCGTTGGGACAAGCATAGGAGGAATTAATAATTTTCAGACAATCTTCAGAATTCATTACATTATTAGGCGTTTCAGCCGTAGCAATTTCGAAAGATAAAGTGGGTTCTGCTTTGCCCAGTTCATGCTTAAATATAGCATTGAACTTTTTCACTTCGTCGGCTAGTTGATTTGCTTTGGCTGAAGGAACAACTACAACTGCAAAACCTTCACGAGGTATGGCATTTCTCAGACTGCCGCCTTCGAAAGAAACCAGTTTAATGCCGAATTCTTTGATGGCATGTTTCAGAAAACGAAGCAAGAGTTTGTTGGCATTTCCGCGACCCAGGTTAATATCAAGACCGGAGTGCCCGCCTTTTAAACCTGTTATTGAAAGTTTATATGCCTGACATCCGGCGGGCATTGATTCGGTACGGTATTTAAAGGTAACATTTGCGTCTACGCCACCGGCACAACCAATATATAATTCGCCTTCGTCTTCAGAATCAAGATTCAGCAAAATATCGCCATTTAATACGCCGGCTTTCAACTCAAATGCTCCGGTCATACCTGTTTCTTCGTCAATTGTGAATAATCCTTCTATTGGACCGTGGACAAGATTTTTTGCTTCAAGAACAGCCATGGCAGCTGCTGCACCAATCCCATTGTCAGCTCCTAAAGTAGTTCCATTGGCTTTTACCCATTCGCCATCAATGATAGGTTCAATAGGATCTTTTTCAAAATCATGTACCTTATCGCTATTTTTCTGAGGAACCATATCGAGGTGTCCCTGTAAAATAACGCCCATACGATTTTCCATTCCAGGCGTGGCAGGTTTTTTTATAATAACGTTTCCAGCTTCGTCTACAATAGTCTCCAGACCCAGACTTTCGCCGAAACTTTTCATGTAATCAATAATCTGTTTTTCCTTTTTTGAAGGATGGGGGATGGAACAAATCTTTTCGAAGTTCTTCCATATGTCGCTAGGAGTCAGGTGATCCAGTTTTGCCATGATGTTTATTTATTACGTTTTTAAGAGTTTCAAAAATAATAAAAAATACTATTAATACTCATTTATCTAGTTTTTTATTTAGAAATCATAACTATGGATTGATTAACGACATATCATGGATTGGTAACAATTGAAATATTAACATTTTCTGATAAGGGTTTTTGAATTACAAATCGCAATATTTTAATACCTTTGTGCGCCAAAAATTATTGAAATGAATATCGAATTAACTGAACAAGAACAATTCCGCCGTCAGGCACTGGAAGAATTAAAACAATTGGGAATCAATCCTTACCCCGCCGAACTTTATCCCGTTACGGCCAATACGCAGGAAATTTTAAGTCAATATAAACCTGAAGAAAATAATTTTCAGGATATCAGTATAGCCGGTCGTATCATGAGCCGGAGAATTATGGGAAACGCCTCTTTTGTGCATTTGCAGGATCAAACAGGGCGGATACAATTATATTTCAAAAGTGACGACATTTGCCCTGGCGAAGACAAAACGATGTACCAGACGGTTTTTAAACGTTTATTGGACATCGGCGATATTATCGGAGTAAAAGGGTATGTCTTTATTACCAAAATGGGCGAGATTTCTATACACGTGAAAGAATTCACTATGCTTTCCAAATCGCTCAAACCGCTTCCAATAGTCAAAGAAAAAGACGGACAGCTATATGATGCTTTTACAGATGCTGAACAGCGTTATCGTAATCGTTCGCTCGACCTGATTGTTAACCCTCATGTGCGCGAAGCTTTTGTAAAAAGAACGATTCTGGTGAATGCCATGCGTAATTTTCTGAACGAAAAAGGCTATCTTGAAGTGGAAACACCGATACTTCAGCCACTTTATGGGGGCGCAGCTGCCCGTCCGTTTAAAACTCATCATAATGCATTGGATCAGACTTTATACCTTCGTATTGCCAATGAACTTTATCTGAAACGTCTTATCGTAGGCGGTTTTGATGGTGTTTATGAGTTTTCCAAGGACTTTCGTAACGAAGGCATGGATCGTTTTCATAATCCTGAGTTTACGCAAATGGAACTTTATGTGGCGTACAAGGACTATTTCTGGATGATGGATACTGTAGAAGAAATGGTCGAACGCGCTGCCATTGCTGTTCATGGAGATACAAAAATCATGGTGGGCGAAAATGAAATTGATTTCAAACGTCCCTGGAAACGCTATACTATGTACAGTGCCATTCAGGAATATACGGGTATCGACATTTCTGCGATGGATGAAGCGGCCATGCGCGAAACTTGTAAAAAACTGAATATCCCGACCGACGAAAGTATGGGTCGTGGTAAACTCATCGACGAGATTTTTGGCGAAACAGTTGAGCATAAACTTATTCAGCCTACATTCATCATGGATTATCCCATTGAAATGTCGCCCCTGGCCAAAAAACATCGCTCCGAGCCCGGTTTGGTAGAACGCTTTGAAGCTATCTGCAATGGCAAAGAGATATGTAATGCTTATAGCGAGTTAAACGATCCCATCGATCAGCGTAATCGTTTCGAAGAACAGCTTTTGCTTGCCAAACGCGGCGACGAAGAAGCCATGATGTTGGATGAAGATTTTCTGAAATCCATCGAATATGGCATGCCTCCTACTGCAGGATTGGGAATTGGAATTGACCGTCTGGCCATGATACTTTCCAACCAGAACAGTATTCAGGATGTACTTTTCTTCCCCCAGATGCGTCCCGAAAAGAAAATTGCCGTTGATGGACCCGAAAAATTTGCAGCCCTGGGGATTCCCGAAGAGTGGATACCTATCGTTCAGAAAATGGGTTATCAGACAGTGGACCAGCTGAAAGGATTAAATCCGAACAAGCTACATCAGGATGTTTGTGGCATGAATAAAAAACACAAACTGGGTTATACCAATCCAACGCAGGATTTAGTGAAGACGTGGGTGGGGTGATCTTCGATTCATTTGTAGCATTGCGAACAAACAAATTATCAGGGTGTTATTTGCGAGGACACTTTTTCCCCAATGCATTCGTGTACGTCAATTAGGTTGCTGTTTTTCACCATGCGATCGAGGAATTCGATTTGAGCAGCCAGCAGAACCTGTGAATAGTTTTGTGATGCATTTTGAAACTGTCCGGCACTGGTAAGCCATAGTTTTTTAATGACTTCCATACCTCCCTGATTGGGACAGATTACATCTAAAGCAGCTCTGACATTCCCGGCTCCTGCGTGATAATTATGCATTACCAGTAAGCGGAACCATATATCGCATTCGTTGTACGAAATGCCGAGTGTGTCGAGCATTTTACGTGCTTGTGGGATACAGCTTTTTTTGATCAGCATTGAAGCTGCATAGGCTGATCGCTTCAGATCTTTTCGCTCGTCATTACTCTTTGTGACAGTGAGGCCGTATTTTCTGGCAACACCTTTCATCAGCTGGAATGGACCATAGGCACCGGCATACGATTTCTGAATTTTATTGGGACTCTCAATAATCAGGATAGACTGAGCATACCAGGGATCGACGCCATTGGCTAGAAAGACAGAAATGCTGGTGTCGATTTGTGGCAAGGAGTTTTCGTAACAATAAAAGAATTTTTTACCTGTTGTAAATAGAATTCGCGAGGAATCTGATAATCCATAAGCAAAACGAAGACTGTCGCGATATTTTTCCTTGGCACTATCTCCCAATTGTTTATAGAAAGAGGTAGGAATTCGGTCTAAAATCTGGCGCTTATCTTTTTCACACATCAGGGCAGAGTCTTCGGGCAGATTCATGAGTGTGCGCCAAAAAGCAACCTGAGGAAGACTGTTCCAATTTTCGTAGAAAAGGGAACTGTCGAGTATCATTTTTCTGTCTACAGTATCTTCGTGTAATCGAAACCGAACAACGGTGTTTTCAGAAAAGCAAGCACATCTTGTTGGTACAGGCAACGAATCATTGGTTTGAGCCGGAGCAACAAGCGTGGTTAAAAAACACGCAAAAAAAAGAAAAGGGATGATAACTCTCATTTATTTATATATTCCTCCACAGCTTTACAAAGTACGTCAATATCTTCTTCGTTGGTAAATATATTAACCGAAGCTCTTATCAGGTTATTGCGCATAGCGACTTGAATATTTTGTGCAAGAAGATATTCAAATAGTTCGGAGTTATTTTCATTTTTCAACGAAAAAGAAACTATTCCCGATCTTTCTTCTTTCGTATTGGCAGGACTTGCAATGTCTAAAGGCAACATACTGAGTTTCTTTAGAAGATATCCTGACATGGTTAAGAGGTATTCTGATAATTCAGGGAGATTATTTGCTTTCAGATATTCTATGGCATAGCCTAAACCCAGTCGGGATTTTAAATTGGCGCTGGCAAATAAATATTGACCGGCATGAGGCCATAAATCAAAAGCTTTGTTTTTTGCGGTATGTATAAAGTCGTTCGATTTACTTACATCCACCGAAAGCCACCCTGCCACGGGTGAAGGGTATTTTTCCCGGTATGCGGGGCGGGTGACAAATAATGTTCCTACATGACCGCAAAAGCACCATTTATGAACAGAACAGGTGAGAACATCAATATACATTGTCTGCATATTGGGGAGGAAAAAGGGAAAAGCCTGTGTCGCGTTTACTATAAATAAAATGTTCTTTTCTCTGAGTCTTTTTCCGAGTGTTGCAATGTCAAGGCGGAAACCCGTGCTGTACTGAACATAAGAACAGACAACGGCGACAGTCTGAGGGGTGGTTTGCTCCAGTATGGATTCGACAGAATACCGATGCTGATCGTGTGGCACATACTTCATTTCAATTCCCTGATATTCAAAAGGAACAGAGTTGGAAGGAAATTCTTCTTCGAGACTTACAATATTAAAGTCTTTGTTCTTTTGCTTAAGCGACAAAGCCACCATAGACATGGCCATGGAATTACTTTCAGCAAAGGCAATATCCTCTGCCGAACAGCCAATCATACCCGCAATGACTGCGAACATCTGGTTTTGCTTTTCTGCGTCCTCATGCCAATGAAGATCGCCGTATTCTGATAATTGACAGTAACCGTTCTGAATTTTTTCAAGAACAGGCAGGGGAACAGGACTCATTCCGGCACTTTGAAAATACCTGCAGTTTGTAGCTACAGGAAAATCAGCTCTTATTTTTTTTAGGTCCATAGATTACTTTCATGCAAAAGTAGATATTTGAATTGAATATTCCTTTCGTTTTTTTAGGACGAATATCTACCTTTACGAAATAAATTGCGTCTAGCTAAAAAATGTCGTATGCAGAGAATTTTATTCATATTTGTTGTAGCCCTTTGTTTTTATCAGGCCAAAGGACAGTCGGATTCCCAGATTAGTAAAGCATATCAGATTTTCGAAACACGAGGAGAAGTATATTTTCGGTTCAGTTATCCCTTAGAGGGCAGAAAAAGTCCCGTGTTGAAACAGATTTCAATTGATAAGCTCGAAAATGGAATGGTATACGCTTATGCCAATCGTAAGGAATTTGAAACCATTATGAATCAAGTCAACGGACTTGAAATGTTAACAGCACCGTCGTTGTTGACCGAACCTGTCATGGCAAAGAACCTGAAAGAAGTACAAGCCTGGAATGTATATCCCACCTACGATCATTATGTTGCCATGATGGATAGTTTTGTCAATGCACACCCCACCTTATGCCGCAAGGAAGTCATAGGAACAACGGTTAACGGAAGACAACTTCTGGTCCTGAAAATTTCAGACAATGTGACTCAAAGGGAATCAGAACCCGAGTTCTTGTATACTTCTACTATGCATGGAGACGAGCTGACAGGAGCAATACTTACACTCAGATTAGTAGATTATTTATTAACGAATTATGGAACCAATCCCGAAGTGACAGCTTTGGTTGATAGTACAGAAATATGGATCAATCCGCTGGCTAATCCCGATGGCACTTATTTTCTTGGGAACAATACTGTTTCCGGCGCTATTCGTTACAACGGAAATTATGTGGATCTGAATCGAAATTTTCCTGACACACAGAATGGCGATCATCCTGATGGCAATGCATGGCAGCCCGAAACAATGGCCTGGATGGATTTTCTTTCGCAACATACCTTTGTTATGTCGGCCAATTTTCACGGTGGAGCCGAAGTAATGAATTATCCTTGGGATAAATTTACCCAGCTTCATGCCGATGATGATTGGTTTCAACTCGTATCTCGTGAATTTGTTGACACTATTCATGTTTTTAACAGTACAGGGTATATGACCGATCTGGAAAACGGTATTACCAATGGAAATGCCTGGTATGAAATTGATGGGGGTCGTCAGGATTATGAAACCTATTTCCATCATGGGAGAGAGATTACTATAGAAATAAGCAACGACAAGAATCCACCCGCTAATCAACTTCCTGATTTTTGGAATTGGAATTACCGCTCGCTTATTAATTATGTCAAACAAGTAAATTATGGCATACATGGCATTGTAACAGATTCAGTTACCGGCGAACCTCTGAGGGCTTATATTGAGGTTTTGCAGCACGACATAGACAGTTCTCAGATTTATAGCGATCTTCCTCATGGGAATTACTACCGGTTAATTAAAGAAGGGACATACAATTTGCGATTCAGTTCACCTGAATATATTACTAAAATTATCTCTGGAGTCCATGTAACGGATTTTGAAACTACGTATCTTGATGTACAACTTGTCAAAGCGATTCAGGGAGTTTCTTCGGGGTCGTTAAATAAAGTTGGAGTTTTTCCCAATCCTTCGGATGGTCATATAACAATTACGACTGGAAATTTACTTTCTTGTAGATACGAAATTCTTTCGCTTGAAGGAAATGTTATTGCTTCTGGAAACTCCGATAAAGGCGAGGAATTTCAAGTTGATATAACTGGCTTTACCTCCGGTGTTTACTTAGTGAAAGTCCTGAATAAAAACGGAATTGCTTATAGTAAAGTGGTTAAGACAAACCACTAAAATAGATATTAACATCTGCTGAATCTCGCTTCTATTTTTTCTATCTTTGCATAGAATCACAGGCCATGCAATTAAAGCGAATTACATCTACAAGCAATATTGATTTTTACTCGGCTGACATTACCAGTGCCGAGCCTTTGCCGTTTGTTGATGGGATAAGTGCCGGATTTCCATCTCCTGCCGAAGAATACATTGAACTGGCCATAGATCTCAACAAAGAGTTGGTAAAACATCCAAGTTCCACTTTTTATGGCAGAGTTCGTGGTAACTCCATGAAAGACGCCAATATAAACGATGGAGATATTCTTATCATCGATAAAAGTCTGCCTCCCCGAAACGGACAAAAAGCCGTCTGTTTTATCAACGGCGAGTTTACCATCAAAACCCTGAAAATTGAAAAAGGTAAAGTGTGGCTGGTACCAGCTAATGAAAAGTATAAGACCCTGGAAATTACGCCTGATAACGATTTTATTGTTTGGGGCATTGTAACTTACGTCATTCATAAAGTCTGATATGATTGCCCTGGTCGACTGCAATAACTTTTACGCTTCTTGCGAAAGAGTCTTTAACCCGTCGCTGCGCGATAAGCCGGTGTTGGTGCTGTCTAATAATGATGGTTGTGTGATTGCACGAAGTAACGAGACAAAGGCCCTGGGTATAAGAATGGGGCAACCGGCATTTGAAATCAAGGATATTATTCTGAAACATAATGTGCAGGTGTTTTCTACCAACTTTGCATTGTATGGTGACATGAGTCATCGGGTAATGACTTTTTTGACAGAACTCTGTCCCGCCATTGAAATTTATTCTATCGATGAAGCTTTTCTCGATCTCGAGGGGTTAAAATATCACGATCTAACAGGTTTCGGTCACGACTTAAGAAATCGAATTGGTTACGGTACGGGTATTCCTGTTAGCTTTGGAGCCGGGACCACTAAAACGTTGGCTAAAGTGGCTGCCTGGTGTGCTAAAAAAATCTCTGAAAACAACGGCGTATATGTTATTGATAGTGAGGAAAAAAGAGTCGATGCGCTGAAACGACTCGATGTGAGCGATGTTTGGGGCATAGGTCGACAGTATGGTAAATATTTAAAGGAAAACGGCATAGAAAACGCATATCAGTTTGCCAATGCCTCAAAAAGTTTTATCCGGAAAAAAATGACCATCATGGGACTTCGAACGCAGCAGGAGCTCTTGGGAGAACCTTGCCACCAACTGGAGCATCATGTACCGCGTAAAAAAGCTATCTGTACAGCCCGGTCGTTTGGACAAATGCAAACAGAGTTGGGTTACATCTCGGAGGCTGTTACAAAATTCGCTTCCAGTTGTTCGTATAAACTTCGTAAAGAGAAGTCAGCAGCAACGCTGGTCATGGTTTTTATTCATACCAATCAGCATCGTAAGGATCTGGATCAATATGCACGCAACCGTGTACTTCACCTTCCGGTAGCAACCAACAGCACTTTCGAGATCAATCATTATGCTCAAATCGCTTTGAAAAGTATTTTCAAATCAGGATATCAATATAAAAAAGCAGGAGTAATCGTTAGCGGTATTGTTCCTGCCGAGGCGGTACAGTTTTCTTTGTTTGATCCGGTGGATCGTGAGAAACAGACACATGCCATGGAGGCGCTGGATCTGATGAACGATAAATATGGAAAAGATACAGTCAGAATAGCTTCTCAGGGATATAACCGCAAATGGAAACTCCGGCAGGAAAAACTTTCGCCTTGTTATACAACCCGCTGGAATGAATTTATAACGATAAAATTGTAAAAAATGTGTTTTCATAATTCATTGAGCGTTGAATCGCAGACTTTGGAAAACAGGTATCAGGCAGAATTTGTCGAAAAGCATATTTATAAAGCAACGAAGCATGGAAATGCATTTGCCAATATTCAATGGCCAGTGATTACCAGTAGCCATTCCGGAGAGATATCTCAGTTTGGATGGGGTCTCATTCCTGGTTGGATTAAAGACGCAGAATCGGCTAAAAAAATAAAATTACAAACGCTGAATGCCCGTTCCGAAACTGTTTTCGAAAAACCGTCTTTTCGAAACAGCATTAAAAGTAAAAGATGTCTCATTCCTTCGACTGGTTTTTATGAATGGCAGCATGAAGGGAAAATGAAAATTCCCTGGTTTATTCGTCTGAAAGATGTCGAAATTTTCAGTATGGCAGGTATTTGGGATGAATGGACCGATCGTAATACCGGAGAAATAGTTCGGACTTTTTCTATCCTGACAACGCCAGCCAATGCTATCATGGAAAAGATACACAATACAAAAAAACGTATGCCGCTAATGTTATTGCCTCATCAGGAAAAAGCATGGTTGCAAGTACCGCCTGAAGAACGTGAAATAGCTGCTTTTTTTGAGCCTTTGTCTGATGCATATCTCACTACAGAGATGTTGGAAAAAGTATAGAATTTTCGAAAATGGGTATTCATAAGAGGTCTTTTCGAGCCTTGAAAACAAATGAGTTAAAGGTTAGTATAACGAATTTTAACCTTCTAATAATACAGTTATTAAATAATTTGTCTAATTTTGCTTCAAACATGTAATAAATGACTCCGGTAAGAAAAACAGGAAGACAAAAGTCAGAAAAGCATGAATCCAGTCAGGATCAGCTCAATAATCTTATATTGCATAATGATGATGTAAATACATTTGAATATGTGATTACATGCCTTGTTGATATATGTTGCCATGAGCCGGAGCAGGCGGAGCAATGTGCTATGATTACACATTACAATGGCAAATGTGATATAAAAAAAGGAACTAAGCCCAGTCTTTTACATATGAAAAGACAATTGACCGAAATGGGTTGTCTGTTACAATTGAATAATATGAGTTTATACCTTATTGCCTCTTTTATCATCCTTGGAATCATACTTCTTCTGATAGAATTACTCATTATTCCCGGTGTATCTGTGGCGGGTATTGCGGGTTTCATTTTAATGTCACTGGGAATTTATTTTGCCTATGACACTCACGACTTAGCTACCGGACATGCTGTGTTAGGGGGAACGATTGCTGTATCCGTTTTAACTGTAGTATTTGCTTTTCGATCAAAGACATGGAAGCGTATGGCCTTAAACACTTCTATGGATGGCGTGGTGAAAACAGTGAATGAAGAAACGGTGCATCCTGGTGATGAGGGTGTTTGTATATCACGACTTAATCCTATGGGTAAAATACTGATCAATGGCCAGTATTATGAAGCTAAAAGCCAGGGAGAGTTTATTACAGAGGGCAAAGAAATTGTGGTCCTCAAGATTTCAGGTAACACATTGATTGTAAAACTAAAATAAATAATATGAATTTTACACCGTACATCATTATTGGTATTGGCTCAATCGTTGGGCTATGGATTATTCTTTACTTTATTCCTCTGGGATTGTGGTTTTCAGCATTAATTTCAGGGGTCAGAATATCACTGCTTCAATTGATATTGATGCGTTGGAGAAAAGTTCCACCTGCAGTCATTGTAAATTCTTTAATAGAAGGTACAAAGGCGGGTATTGCCCTTAATCGTAACGAACTCGAGGCCCATTTTTTGGCTGGTGGACGCGTTGCTAAAGTGGTACATGCGCTGGTTTCTGCCGAAAAAGCAAATATTGAGCTTAACTTTAAAATGGCTACTGCAATTGACTTAGCGGGTCGTGATGTGCTGGAAGCTGTCCAGATGTCTGTTAATCCCAAGGTGATTAATACTCCGGCGATTGCTGCTGTGGCAAAAGATGGTATTCAGCTCATTGTTAAGGCAAGAGTTACGGTAAGAGCTAACATCCGCCAGTTGGTAGGAGGTGCCGGTGAAGAGACAGTTATTGCCCGTGTAGGCGAGGGTATTGTTACTTCGATTGGTTCTGCTAAGTCGCACAAAGAAGTTTTAGAAAACCCCGATACTATTTCAAAAGTAGTATTAAATAAAGGACTTGACGCAGGTACTGCTTTTGAAATCCTTTCAATTGATATTGCTGACATTGATATAGGTAAGAACATTGGAGCTATGCTGATGATGGATCAGGCCGAAGCCGACAAAAATATTGCGCAGGCAAAGGCCGAAGAGCGTAGAGCAATGGCAGTAGCCACTGAGCAGGAGATGAAAGCCAAAGCACAGGAAGCTCGTGCACATGTTATCGAAGCCGAAGCAGAAATTCCAAAAGCCATGGCCGAAGCTTTCCGCAGCGGAAACCTGGGAATCATGGATTATTACAAGTTCAAAAACATTGAAGCTGATACCAGTATGCGAGATTCCATCTCTCATTCAGCAAATCATGACGACAAAAACAAAAATACTATCAAATAATTTTTCAGAATCTGAAAAAAACAGTATTTTTGCGACCCGATAGTTTTTGGAGAGGTGGGTGAGTGGCTGAAACCAGCAGTTTGCTAAACTGCCGTACTCGTAAGGGTACCGGGGGTTCGAATCCCCCCCTCTCCGCTGGAACGAAATTGAAATCTAAAGAAAAGTCCTGTAACTTACGAAGTACGGGACTTTTTCATTTTATAGCCCTAGCAAAATAACCACAAAAAATACGGCATTGCATTGGATTTTCCGTTGGACTTAAAATAAAAAATCCAAGTCCAATGCAACTGATTTTTATGCGCTGGAATACAGTGCTTTGCATTTGGAAAAAGAGACAAATCTGCATAATTTTAATCTATTAATAAAAGGAGGCAATTATGACCACCAGATCACGTATTACTTTTTTGTTCTACATTAAAAGAGAAACGGCAGCTAAATTTGCATTTAAAGGTAATTTCTGAATAAGCATTGGTATTAGATCTATCCCTCCGGCAATGACACCTAAAATCATCCCAACAACTATTCTTCCTGTTTTCCGCACTTTTTTGCAACACCCACATATAGCATTGATAATCAATAATGAATTTGTAAATTTGGGTGTT
>PHDH01000092.1 GCA_002840935.1 Bacteroidetes bacterium HGW-Bacteroidetes-21
TAGTGAATGCAGGAAATGATACCAGTATTTGTTCAGGACAAAATTTCATCGTACCCGGTGGTCGTGCTTCTGCATCTAATCATAATGGAATATTTTGGACAGAAAATGGCGCAGGGACTATCACTTCCGGTGCAACAACTTTAACACCAACTTATACACCAGGAGTGGGCGAAACCGGAACAATTACACTAACTTTAACTGCTACTGCATTTGGGTCATGCACAAATATTAGTGATGATTTTATATTAACAATTAATCCACAACCAATCATATCTAATCCTGGTACTATAACCAGATGTTCTGGTTACCAATTACCTGCCATCGTTGGGACAAACCTGTCTGGTAATGTAGCTTATTTCACCGAAACAAATCGCACAGGTGATAGATATGATCCCGGAGATATCATACCAATATCTGACAGATTGTATATTAATGACGTCAATGGAAGTTGTAGTGATGAAGTTTTCTTTGATATAATAATTGACACACCTCCATCTGTAGAAGCTGGTACAAATGATAATATTTGTGTTGGAGAAACTTATACTATCCCAATTGGTCATTCATCAGCTTCAAATTTCAATACAATATTGTGGTCTGAAAATGGAACAGGGACAATAACAGCTGGTGCTAATACCTTGACTCCAACTTATTCTCCTGGAGCAGGAGAAGTTGGTAATGTCACCCTTACTCTAACAGCTACAGGAAACGGAATATGTCCTGACATATCCGATATATTAATCCTAACTATTTATGCAGTCCCAGATATTACAAGTCCCGGGAATCAAAATGAATGCTCGAGTTATACATTGCCACCTTTCTCTGGTGTAAATATAACTAGTAATATAGGGTATTTCACTGGCACATAGGTACTGGAACCCCACTATCACCAGGAGATGTTATCTATGCTTCTGATAGAATATTTATTTATGATCATATTGGAAATTGTAGTGATGAAGTTTTCTTTGATATAATAATTGATACACCTCCATCTGTTGAAGCTGGTTCAAATGCAAGTATTTGCGTTGGAGAAACATATACACTTCCAGGTGGTCATGCTTCAGCATCAAACTATAGTACTCTTTTATGGACGGAAAATGGGACCGGGTCAATAACAGCAGGGGCTAATTCACTTACTCCAACTTATTCTCCAGGAGCTGGAGAGGTTGGTACAGTAACCCTAACACTTACAGCAACTGGCAATGGAACATGCCCAAGTACATTTGATATATTATTATTGTCAGTTTATGAAAGTCCATCAATTACAAATCCTGGAGACCAAACTGTATGTGCAAGTTATACACTACCACCTTTCGATGGTGTAAATCTAAGTAGTAACGTAGGGTACTTCACCGCAACTTTAGGTGGTGGAAGTAGATTATCACCTGGTGATAATATTACTATTAATGACAGAATATACATTTATGACCATATTGGTACTTGTAGTGATGAAGTATTCTTCGATGTCACAATAGTACCTGAACCAACCAGAAGTGCCGGAGCCAATACCAGCCTTTGTGGAATCACCTCCTATACGCTAAATGGAAGTGGCACAAATTATGATGTGAACTCCATTTCTTGGTCCATAGTTCAAGGAAGTGGATCATTTACATCTGCAACTAACATTTTAAATCCAACTTATACACCTGTTGCTGCGGATTATCTAAATCCGGTAAGATTAAGAATGTCTGTAATAGGATTAGCTCCGTGTACAACAACACCTTATACTGCTGATGTAATTCTAACTTATTCAGAAAATGTAATTATAGATATTGGGCCGGCAACGGCAACCATTTGTGAAGGTCAAACCTGGACGGCAAGCCCTTCCACGAATACACCCTCAACCTATCAATGGACAACCAATGGAAATGGAACATTTGATAATGATGCCATTTTGAATGCAACCTATACACCTGATTCTATCGATATTGTAAACGGCTTTGTAACCTTAACGCTTGAAGCCACTGGAACAGGAACATGTGCTGGTAATTCAATTGATGATATTGTGCTTGAAATCAAAAAAACACCAATTGTAAATGCCGGACCGGCCCTCGTAAATATTTGTGAAAGCAGCACCTACACAACAACAAGTGCCACTGCACAATATCATGATAACGTAAACTGGACCATTATTCACGGTACAGGAAACATTGCCAGTGCTACAAGTCTTACCGGTGCTCAATATGTTCCGAGTACTGCTGATATTGCTGATGGATATGCAATTTTACGTTTGACCGCATCAAATGGGAATCCTTGTTATACTACTGAATATGATGATATCAGGATTGAATTTACCAATGAACCTGAAATTACGGTTGGAACAATTCCTACTCTTTGTGTTGGTGTTCCTTATCAGGTAACAATTGTTGATACGGCTTATTCAAGTTCTGTTGTTTGGTTCTTAATAAGTGGAACAGGGGTGTTAACCGATGGGAATACCATCAATCCAACATACACACCAAGTGCAACGGATGCAGTAAATGGAAGTATCACATTAAGAATCGTGGCTTCAGCAACCAGTCCATGCACAATCTCAACACCACAAAACATATCTTTCACTGTTGCCGGGGCTCCCACCGTCGATGCAGGTTCAAACATAACAGTTTGCTCAGGTACTGCCTCAATTCCATTAAATCCTGTTGTTACCAATGGTGTTTCTTATCAGTGGTCGACCACCGGTAGTGGATCATTCGCACCCAGCAGTACAACGCTTAATGCTACTTATATTCCTCACACTAACGATTACAGTAGCGGGGTCACTTTGCAATTAGTCGTTACAGGCAACGCTTCATGCAGCTCCACGGTAACTGATAACCTATCGGTTAGTTTTACTGCTGTTCCTATTGCATCAGTTGTTGCTTCAGATAGCGTTTGTGTTGGGAGTAGTTATTATATTAGTTCAGCAGTAGCTACCAACGATTCGGCTATTGTTTGGTCACATAATGGAAATGGAACCCTAACGGGTCCGTTTATTGAAAAACCCACCTATACTCCGGTTGCACAGGATGCAGGCAATACGATCACCTTAACGATGACTGTTTATGGTTACGGAGGCTGCACTCCGGCACAGGATCAAATTTCATTAAGCGTTATTGAGTTACCAGTAGTTTATGCAGGGCCTGATGCCAATTCCTGCGGGGCAACTTTTCAGATAACAAGTGCAACGGCAAGCAATCATAATGGATTACTCTGGACCACTTCGGGTGATGGAACTTTCGATAATGCGACACTTTTAAATCCGATTTATACTTTGGGTTCAAATGATAGTGTGAATGGTGTTGTTCAGTTAACCTTAACAGCAAATGCAATTCTACCATGCACAACAGATCCATTTGATTCATTTGTGCTAACCATCATTGATGGTCCGCAAGCTTTTGCAGGCCCGGATGTTAATATCTGTGAAAATCAAAATTACACGACCTCAGCCGCAACTATTTCAAATGCAACTTCTGTTAACTGGACAATTATTAATGGAAGTGGTACAATTGATAATTCAAATAATTTATCAACCACCTACCATCCCAGCACCAATGATATTAACATTGGCAGTTTTACACTAAGGTTGACAGCAACAGGTAATGTAACCTGCCCAACTGATTACGATGATGTGACCATTACAATCAGAAAAGAACCGGTAGTAAATGCAGGAAGTCCTGCTGAAGCCTGTGTTGGAATCGGTTTCACAGTATCTGGCGCCAGTGTTTCGAATGCGAGTTCGTATATTTGGACAACTAACGGTCATGGAATATT
Source organism: Bacteroidetes bacterium HGW-Bacteroidetes-21 (assembly GCA_002840935.1). GTDB lineage: Bacteria > Bacteroidota > Bacteroidia > Bacteroidales > GWA2-32-17. Next base: position 3,748 of record PHDH01000092.1, read on the forward strand.
GGCCAATACTTCTACGCTTACACCAACCTACACTCCACACACTGATGATCTTACGATTAACGGTGGGGTGATCTCTCTCATTTTAACCGCGGTTTCTTCATCACCATGTACGGGAAATGTAGTCTCTACCAAATCATTAACGGTTTATGAAGAACCAACGGCTTATGCCGGAGCTGCAGCTTATGTCTGTGCCGGATCAACCTATGATATTCAGAGTGCAACAGCAACTTATGCGTCCGATTATGTTTGGACCTCATCATCCGGAGGGATTTTTACAAATAACCATACGCTGACCCCAACTTACCAGGTTAACTCCACTGATGAATCAACTACCTGGGTTGATATTACATTGACAGCAATACCAAAATCTCCTTGTGCCACACCTGCTTCACATACTTTCAGATTGACCGTTTTACCGGGTCCTATTTCATATGCCGGAGCGAATAGTACCATCTGTGCAGATGGTATTTATACCAATACAGATGCGGATACAACAAATGCAACTTCCATATTATGGCAGACATCCGGAGATGGAGCCTTTAGCAGTACTACGGCTATTCACCCAAATTACACGCCGGGACCTGCCGATAAAGCAAACGGCACTGTTACCCTTACATTGCATGCTTATGGGCCTGGAAGTAATGGTTGCAATCATGATGTTAGTGACTTAAATCTTACAATTAATAAACTGCCAACAGCTGATGCAGGTCCAATGACCAGTATTTGTGAAGGAACTAATCTTATAACCGGTGCTTCAGCAGCTAATTATAGCAGCTTGTATTGGACCAGGATATCCGGAACCGGAACTTTACTAAATAGTACCAGCTTAACTCCCAATTATAATACCAGTCCCGGTGATGTGGTTGCAGGTGTAGTAATTCTTGAACTGGCTGTACTTCCTGTGGCACCATGCACGGATACCGCTTTTAGTACACTTTTGCTCACTGTATTGGAAGCACCTACAGTGAATGTAATTCCAAATGATTCTGTTTGTGGTCAAATTCCTTTCTCGTTATCAGGAACTACTTCAACGCATGCATCACAATTCCATTGGACAACCAGTGGTACCGGAACTTTTTCTGATGATTCAATTATCGATCCCATATACACCCCAACTTCAACTGATGTTGCAGTAGGAGCAGTAACACTAACTTTAACAGTTTCAAATGCCTCTTGCAATGATGCAACGGATTATATGATTCTTACCCTGCAATCAGCTCCTCAAGTTTATGCCGGAGCCGATTCATCAGTTTGTGTGAGCGGAACCTATACAGCTAACCCTACAATTACAGGAAATTATGCCGGTATTTTGTGGTATAAAACTGTTGGAGCCGGAACGCTGATTAATCAAAACTCTCTCACTCCAACTTATATACCCGATGCGGGAGAAGTAGGTCAAACAGTGACTTTAACCATGAAAGTTGCCTCTGCTGCTCCTTGTACAGATTCGGTTAGCAGTGCAGTGAGATTACTGGTAAAAGCGGTTCCGACAGCTTTAGCCGGAAACGACACGGCTATTTGTGAGAATGAATCATATACAGTAATTGGTGCGGGTGCAAACAACTACTCAAATATTTATTGGACCACTTCCGGTGATGGAACATTTACGGGAGGTTCAGCATTATCTCCTACTTATGTGCCTGGAACCAATGATCTGATAACCGGATATGTTGATTTATCTATTCATGTGGTAAATACGCCTTGCCAGGATGCCATTGACCAAATGAGATTGACCTTTAGCTATTTGCCTGTAATCGATGCAGGTTTAAATGCCACAGTTGACATTGGAGCAAGCTTTACTGTTTCAACGGCAACAGCATCAAATTATGCAAGTTTAAGCTGGTCAACTTCCGGATCAGGATCATTTACTGCCGGAGCCACAACGCTAACTCCTACTTACCTTCCAAGTGCAACAGATTTTGCAAATGGAAGTGTTCATTTAACTTTGACAGCCGTACCAAATGGAGTATGTTCAACTCCCGTAACTGATTATATGATTTTAACCGTCACGGATCATCCTCCGGTAGACTTTTATATTCAATCATCCTGTGCAGGTGTTGGTACCAATTTCTTCATTGATCAAACCGTTACAAATATTTCAACCATTGTTTCCTATGCCTGGGATTTTGGTGATGGAAGTACCTCCACCATTCCCGAACCTTCTCATTTATTTGGTGCAGCCGGAACTTATAACGTGACCTTATCTGTTAGAGATACAGGAGGTTATACAAATATTGTAATGAAACCTGTTGTTGTAAATCCGATTCCTGTTGCCAACTTTAATTATGACCAGCCTTCTTGTTCCGATTTAGCAACTCAATTCAGAGATTTCTCGGTTGCTCCTTCAGGATATATCGTTGAATGGGCATGGGATTTTGGTGATGGCAATGATACAATAATTTATTTCCCCGGAAATCCGAATGTATTGCATACTTATGCAAACAGTGGAACTTACGAAGTTTCACTCATTGTTAAATCTTCTGATAGTTGTGTTAATGCAGCCATAATGGATGTTGATATAACTGCATCACCCATTGCAAGTTTCAGTTATTCTAATGCATGTTTTGGTGCACTGACCAATTTAACGGATAATTCATCAATGGTTAATGGCATCGCGATCGTAGCCTGGAGTTGGGCATTTGGAGAACTTTCAACAGGAGTTAACAACTATTCCACTCAACAGAATCCTGTACATCAATTCCAAACCATTGGAAATCATCTGGTAACTTTAACTGTAACAAATTCACAAGGTTGTTCGAATACCATTATTGACACAGTTACGATAAGTTCGCCTCCTGCTGTTGATTTCGATTACGCTGCTACCTGCTTAAATACACCTGTTCAATTTACGGTTGACTCAGTTACTACGGCTATTGCTACCATTAGTAATTGGTTGTGGGACTTTGGTGACGGCATCACTGCTACCGACCAAAATCCTGAACATACCTATGCTGCGAGCGGAAATTACACCGTTAGTTTAACGGTCCTGAATTTAACCGGATGTTCAAATACAGTTAGTCATACCATTGAAGTCTATGTTGCACCGGTAGCTAATTTTGATTTTGATGCACCAACTTGTAGCGACCATCTGGTTCAATTCCATAATTATTCAAACACACCGTTAGGAACAACCATCGTTGAGTGGAAATGGTACTTTGGAGATGGAGATTCGGCCATAGTTGTACCACAAAACAATCCTGACGTCACACATTTGTATGATTCTGCTGGGATCTTCACAACAACGCTGGTAATTACCAATTCGAATGGTTGTGAAAGTACTATTTCGAAGGACATCAACATACTCCCTTCACCATTAGCAGATTTCACTTTTACAGAGGCTTGCTTAAATGAATTGACACAATTCACGGATGCTTCTTTGGCAAATGGTGGTGCGAGTGTAGTTTCATGGAACTGGAATTTTGGTGATCCGGCAGCTGCGCTGGACAATACTTCAACACTACAAAATCCGACCCATCAATTTAGTGCGTCAGGAATATTTACCGTTCAATTACTCATTGAGAACTCACAAGGATGCACTGATACAATAAGTCATGATGTGGTTGTGACTCCATTACCCGCAGTTGATTTTGAGATTGCTCAGGCATGTTTAGACACCCTGGTCGAATTTACGGTCAACACAACAGTAACAACGGTTTCTGAAATTGCATCTTACTTATGGGAATTTGGTGACGGACAAACATCTAACGAGCAAAATCCAGTACACATGTATGATGTTGATGGTAATTACACGGTAACATTAACCATTACTGATACCGCGGGTTGTGTTAATTCAGTCAGTCACGATTTAAGTTTATCAGCGCTGCCACAATCTTTATTTGGCGTTTCAGAATCGCAATGTAATACTGACCCGATTCAATTTACTAACTTTTCAACAACAGAAACAGGTTACATTACTGAATGGCAATGGGACTTTGGTGATGGAATTGACACTACGATTACTTTCCCTAACAATCCGAACGTATCACATGTGTATTCATCTGAAGGCACCTATACAGCTACTTTGACTGTTTTAAATTCAAATGGTTGTTCGAATTTATCAACACAGGAAATTACCATCTTGCCCGGCCCTATTGCCAATTTCGATTTTGAATCTGTATGCTTAGATGTTTCTGCAAAATTCACAGATCTTTCACAAGCCAATGGTGGTGGTATCATTACCGGGTGGAATTGGGATTTCGGAGATCCGACCTCGGGAATTAATAATTTCTCAACCTTACAAAATCCTTCACACTTGTTCAAAACAGTTGGAGATCATGATGTTTTACTCACGATTTATAACGAGAAAGGTTGTATAGATACCATTACTAAAACCATCAATATATCCATGCTTCCGGATATTGATTTCACCACCATTGGTGGAACATGTCTGGAAGGTGCTACTCAATTCATAATTGACACGATTCTAGTTGATCTGAGCAGGATACAATCCGTATTATGGAATTTCGGGGATGGGTTAAGTTCCAATTTAAGAGCCCCTTATCATACTTATGCTGTAGCCGGAACTTATCAAATTACTTTAACAATAATCGATTTTAATGGCTGTACAAATGCTGTCACAAAAGAGGTTTACATCGATCAGTTACCTGATGTTAAATTTGATACTGATGCACCAAATTGTGAAGGAAGTGAAACCCAATTTAATGATTTGTCGTCAACTTCAAACTTTATTGTAAAATGGCACTGGGAATTTGGTGATGGAACCGATACCATTGTTAATTGGCCAAATAACCAAAATGTAACACACATTTATCCATCATCAGGGTCATATCAAGCTAAGTTAACCATTACGACATCCGATAGTTGTGTCAATATTGCCGAAAAAATCATTACGATAATACCGGCTCCTGTTGCTAATTTTGCAGCAACAACAGCCTGTATTAACCATCCTGCTGAGTTCACGGATCTGTCTCAGGAAAACAATGCAGGTGCAATCGCAGATTGGCTCTGGGATTTTGGTGACCCGGCTTCCGGAATCAACAATAATTCTTCACGACAAAATCCGGTTCATGAGTATGCTGTTAGTGGAACCTATCTGGTGTCGTTAACGATAACAAATACTGAAGGCTGTCAAAGTACATACTCAGATAGTTTGGCAATTACCCTGCCTCCGGCTCTTGATCCATTTACATTTAACGATGTAATTTGCGTGAATACCGCCGCCGAATTTTTTATGAGCAATAATGTAAACCTGGCTGATGTTCAAACCATATTGTGGAACTTTGGAGATCCGACTTCTTCAGACAACAATTCATCTGAACAAAATCCAACGCATATTTATCAAACAGCAGGTCAGTATATTGTAACATTAACTCTTGATAACAACAATTGCGGTGGATCAATTAGTGATACCATCATTGTAAATTCCCGTCCGCAAGCCAGATTTGAGTTTACTAACGCATGCATTGGCAGTCCGACTGTATTTACCGATTTATCACTTTATTCTGATAGTCCGATTGAAAAATGGAAATGGGACTTTGGAATTACGAACCTGCTAAGCGATACCTCAGGTATTCAAAACCCGGTTTATACTTATCAAGCAATCGGTCAGCATTTTGTAAGCCTGGAAGTAACCGATTTGGTAGGATGCAGCGACATGCTGGATTCAGTATTAATTTCAATATTCCCCACACCTACTGCGAAATTCAGTTTCATAGAAAGTGATCAGGGAACCCTTAGTTTCACAAATGAATCGGTCGACGCTGACACCTATGAATGGAGTTTTGGTGATGGTTGGATTTCGAACGAAACCGATCCCATACATGTGTACGACTCTGCAAATTCAATGATTTCTTCAACTTATGAAAACCTTGAATTGATGTTAATCAGTATGAATAATGTGGGTTGTGCCGATACAGCTACAAAAATTTACGATCTTTATTTTAAAGGGTTGTACATTCCAACAGCTTTTTCTCCGAACAACCCAAGCGAATCGGTCCGTTTCTTTAAGCCAATGGGCGTAAATCTTGAAACTTACAAAATTGAAGTTTATAGTACCTGGAACCAATTGCTGTGGGAATCATCCGCATTGGATGAAAATGGATCACCCACCGAATCGTGGGATGGAACATTTAATGGAAGCGCGTTGCCATCGGGTATTTATATTTGGAAAGCCAGTGGTGTGTTTAAAGATGGAACCCTTTGGAAAGGCAATTTAATCGGGACCGATAAAACCGGATATGGAGCCACTTCAGGAACAGTATTATTGATCAGATAATGCGAAGAGGGATGGCTTCCCGACTTTGTCGGGACGCCATCCCTTTTAAATATAGAGAGGAAAAAGGTCATCGAGATTGTTGAGATTGTCACATCGAGCTTGTCGAGATGGCCATCTTTTTTTAGTTTCTTCATCATCTGGAGAAGAAAATGGTCATCGAGCGGAGTCCTTAATCTCGATTCATTGACAATCAGACATCTCGACAAGCTCGATGTGACAGTCTTTTTGTACAGCCCTGTTTCAAAATCCTTTAAAATCCACCTTTGCCATTTCTACGACCGGCATATCTTCAAAATCCATCATGGCATTAATAAATCCAACTTTTTTATATTTTCTCAAATCAGGCAGGCAAATTCTTGCTTCCTTAATTATATTTCGCGAGATCAAAAATTCACGTTGTATGCCTTTGAATAAAGGTTTATCAGGCGTATGCCACGCTGCACCATTCCAAAAAACCAGGTTCGAGTATGAGGAATCGGATATAGATCCATTTTTAAGAATGATAATTTCATCAACCCCTGAATTTTCAACGGTTAAATCATGAAACTTTTTCCGATCCACAAATTTAAAATCGTATTCCAGATCATCGGCTTTGACAATTCCCAAAGATTGAATATTTTTTTGTTTGTAAGGGATAAATTCGATTGAACGTAATACCTCATCGTAAACAATGCGGCATTTGAACAATCCCGTTCGAGGTAAATCTTCATGACTTAAAACACTTGCAATATTTATTGAATTTGTCGTTTTAAAAATTCCTTTCACACTCCTATCCATGCGATTCTGATGCAAATCAACATGAAAAGCCCTGCCATCTTTAATTTTAATACTTTCAAATAATTGGCACATAAACTTTATCTATAAGTTCCTGATATTCCGACTGAGCATTACTCAAGGCTGTGATCCCTCCCCCACTCCTATAAACGAATTGGTCTTCGACCTGCTCAATGTACCTGATCATCACCGCACTTTCTAAAATATTCCCATCAAAAACCCCGAAAATCCCTGTATAATAACCTCTGTCGATTTTTTCGGCCGCTTTAATTATTTCCAGTGTTTTTCGTTTTGGGGCACCACTAACTGATCCGGCAGGTAAAAGTTTAAAAAGCAAATCCCCGATACGATCTGCATAATCATCTGCTAACAAACCTGTTATTTCGGAGCTTACCTGCAACAGTTCACTTTCGTTGGTTACAATTTTATCGATATAACGAAAGCGCTTTACCCGTACTTTTTTTGCAACCATGCTTAAATCATTTCTGATTAAATCAACGATGGTATTATGTTCTGAAAACTCCTTATTGCTTTGGATGATTTTGTCGGCAGCATGATCAATCCGTGCATCAATGGTACCTTTCATCGGATAGGATGATATTTCACCATCTTTTATCCTCACAAAAATCTCCGGCGAAAAACATACGAACTCATCCCTGAACTTCAAACGAAACTTTGCCGAACTTGATTTAAAAATTTCATCCAACGAAATATTTGATTCGATTTTTGTAGGCATTGTCAAATTTAAAAGATAAGTATTGCCATAAAGCAGTTGAGATTTAACAAAGTCGAAAGCTTGCTGATATTGATCAAAACTGACGGGGAATTTCTTAATTTTGACAGGTTTGTCCGTTAATCTTTCGGTTGGATTACAATTGCAAAATCCGGGGATATCGAATAAAATATTTTCGGGCAATTCACTCAATGGATAAACAATTGGCTTTTTAAATTCAAAATCAATCATAAACAAAAACGGAATTTTATTTTTTCCCAAATTATTTAGCTTATTTATGTAATTTTGAATCATCTGAATTATCCTTCACAATTCATGCAAAGATAACAAAACAATGAGGCTTTTAATTGTCGACAATAACGATTCGTTCACCTATAATTTGGTACAAATGATTGAAGAGGCAGGATGTGTCAACTATGAAGTGATCGTGCATGATTTGATCGATCCCGAAAAAGTATCCCGCTTTGATAAAATCCTGATCTCACCCGGCCCCTCCTTACCGAAGGATTATCCGATTTTAAATAAACTTTTCAGAATGTACGAAAGCAGGAAGAGTTTTTTAGGCATTTGCCTGGGAATGCAAGCCATGAACGAATATTTTGGCGGACAATTGTACAATATGAGTGAAGTAATCCATGGTCAGGAACACCAGGTAGCTATTTTAAAAAATGATTTGTTATTTAATGATCTTCCAAATCAAATTTCAGTTGGACTTTATCATTCGTGGGCTGTATCGGAAATTGATCTTCCTCCATGTTTAGAAATCACTTCACGTTCATCCAAAGGCATCATCATGTCCTTACGTCATAAAGAATATGATATCAAAGGTTTACAATTTCACCCCGAATCCATTATCACCAAACACGGTTTTCAGATCATCAAAAACTGGATTGATGCTTAATCACCTTTAGATTCATCAATTTAATATTTTCACTACATTCGTTTAGACATTAGAAGTTAGACATTAGACGTTAGATGTTAGGTGTTAGACACAAGACGAAAGATACAAGATACAAGATACAAGATACAAGACATAAGGAACTTGAAACTTGAAACTTGGAACTAGTCATTAGATATTAATCAATTATCATTCAAAAATAGTCATTCAATAAATGATGCAAAAAGGGTTTGAAAATTTTACGTTTCAGGATATAGAATTAGGGATTGATTATGAAGGTCCTGTTGGTGCTACACTGATTAGTTATAAAAAAAACGAAAATACGAGGCAGCCAATTTTATATATACATGGCTTTTCCGATTATTTTTATCATCCACATTTAGCTGAGAAAGCTTCGGAAGCAGGCTATAACTTTTTTGCACTGGAATTAAGGAAATACGGAAGATCTATCCAAAAATATCAACATGCGAATTATTGTCGTAGTTTGTATGAATACTTCCCCGAGATTGATTTTGCATTAAAAAAAATTACCGAAGTAAACAGACAAAAAGCGATATTATTAGGTCATTCCAATGGCGGTTTAATTTCTTCGCTTTACGCCATTCATGGAAAGTACAAGAATTTGATCCAATTGGTGATATTAAATTCTCCATTTCTTGAACTTAATTTAAACCCTTTGGTTCGCAAAATTGCCATTCCTATCCTTGGATTGTTATCGAAGGCTTTCCCTTATGCTAAAGTCAACAATGCAGTTAACCCGCTCTACCCAAAAAGTATTGATAAAAATTATTACGGTGAATGGGAAATTAATCATCAATACAAACCGATTGAGGGATTTCCCGGTTATTTTGCATGGTTAAAAGCAGTAGCTATAGCACAAAAATCTGTTAGTCGTAACCGGATAAATTTCCCAACCCTTGTTCTTCTTTCTTCCGATTCATTTATCCCCTCAATTTGGAGTGAGCGAATCAGCAAATCGGATATTATTTTAAATGTAAATGATATACGGAAGAGAGCTTTAAAACTTGGCAATAAGATAACAATGATCGAAATCGACCATGCCATTCATGATGTATTTTTATCTGCCAAAGAAGTTCGGGAACAGGCTTTTGTTCAAATGTTTAGGTGGATAAATGAAATGACTAATTCTGAATGATTATTTTCGAATGATTATTTTTTATTGAAGATGTTTAAAGAACAAAATAATCAATAATCAATAATCAATAATCAATAATCAATAATCAATAATCAATAATCAATAATCAATAATCAATAATCAA
>PHDH01000326.1:0-1497 GCA_002840935.1 Bacteroidetes bacterium HGW-Bacteroidetes-21
TACATCGAGGTTGATGAAATTTACAATTTGGCTTGTCCCGCTTCACCAATCCATTACCAGTATAACCCAATAAAAACTGTAAAGACCTCAGTAATGGGGGCGATAAATATGCTCGGCCTCGCAAAGCGTGTAAAAGCAAAAATACTTCAGGCCTCTACAAGTGAGGTATATGGAGATCCTGCTATACACCCTCAAGAGGAGAGTTATTGGGGGAATGTTAACCCAATTGGGATAAGGTCCTGTTATGACGAGGGTAAGCGATGTGCTGAGACTCTGTTTATGGACTATCATAGGCAGAATCGTGTAAAAATAAAGATTATAAGAATATTTAACACTTATGGTCCTAAAATGCACCCTAATGATGGAAGAGTTGTTTCTAACTTTATTGTACAGGCTTTAAAAGGAGAAGATATCACCGTATACGGAAATGGAAAACAAACACGAAGTTTTCAGTATGTAAGTGATTTGGTTGAGGGAATGATACGCCTGATGGCCACTGGCGATGATGTCTGTTACCCGGTCAATATCGGAAATCCTGGTGAGTTTTCAATTCTTGAACTAGCCGAAAAGGTGATACTTTTAACTGGGTCCAATTCAAAGATTGTAAACAAACCTTTACCTCAGGATGATCCTATTCAGCGCAAACCCGACATTACTTTGGCCAAAAAAGTGTTGAATAACTGGGATCCGCTGGTAAATTTGGACGAAGGATTGAAAAAGACCATTGAATATTTTAAAAACACAGCCATATGAAAGGAATTATTCTGGCCGGCGGATCAGGAACCAGATTGTATCCGATAACCCAAAGTATTTCTAAGCAAATTATTCCCATTTATGATAAACCGATGATTTATTATCCTTTATCTGTGCTGATGATGGCCGGTATTAAAGAGATACTAATCATTTCAACACCTAAGGATATACATCTGTATGAAGAATTATTAGGAGATGGTCGTCAGCTGGGAATAAGACTGGTATATGAAATTCAACCTTCACCCGACGGGCTGGCTCAGGCCTTTATTATTGGCGAGAAATTTATTGGTCAGGATAGTGTTTGTATGATACTTGGTGATAATATTTTTTACGGCTATAATTTTAGGAAAGTGCTGAAAGAAGCTGCCGCGTTAAAGGATGGTGCTATGGTCTTTGGATATTATGTGAGCGATCCCGAACGTTATGGTGTGGCTGAATTCGACGAAACAGGCAAGGTCATTAGTCTGGAAGAGAAACCAAAACAGCCCAAATCAAATTATGCCGTTACAGGTTTGTATTTTTATTCGAACGATGTCGTGGCAAAATCAAAGAACCTTAAGCCCAGTCCTCGTGGCGAACTCGAAATTACAGATCTCAACCGTTTGTATTTAGAAGAAAAACGGTTACATGTTTCACTTTTAGGTCGTGGTATGGCCTGGCTTGATACAGGGACACATGAAAGTCTTCTGCAGGCATCAAATTTCATTGCTACCATAGAACAACGTCAGGGATTAAAAGTTGCCT
>PHDH01000326.1:1582-3131 GCA_002840935.1 Bacteroidetes bacterium HGW-Bacteroidetes-21
GAGCCTCTGCGTAAAAACCAATATGGAGAATACCTGAATAGGATAGCCAATGATAAAATGTTTTAGTTAATGAAGAAGATAGAAACAGGAATAGAAGGATTGATTGTTATTGAACCACAGGTTTTTGGCGATTCAAGAGGCTATTTCTTCGAGTGCTGGAATAAGGAAAGGTTTAAGGAAATAGGCATTGATACTATTTTTGTGCAAGACAACGAATCTCTTTCTTCTTATGGGGTGATTCGTGGATTGCATTACCAGTTGTATCCTTATTCTCAGGCAAAACTGGTTAGGGTGACCCGTGGAAAGGTTTTCGATGTGGCTGTTGATATTCGTAAAAATTCTCCTACATTTGGAAAATGCTTTGGCATAGAACTTTCAGAAGAAAATAAATTGCAGATGTTTATTCCCCGTGGTTTTGCTCATGGTTTTTCAGTCCTTTCCGATCAGGCTGTTTTTAGTTACAAATGTGATGGGGTATATAATCAACAGGCAGAAAGAGGAATAAATATATATGATAAATCGCTGAATATTGACTGGCGTGTGAAATCCGAAAATGCAATTGTTTCCGGAAAAGATACGCAGCATCCCGAAATGGCAACTGCTGAAATGAACTTTATACTTTAACATATGGCTACAATACTGGTTACCGGTGCAAACGGACAACTCGGAAGTGAAATTCAGAATCTCACCAGAGAATTCGGACAGCACGAGTTTTTAATGACAGATCTCGAAAAACTCAATATAACAAGTCTGCCTTCTCTCAAGAAACTTTTCAATAATAACAAGGTAGAATATATTATCAATTGTGCTGCTTTTACTGATGTCGATAAAGCAGAGGAAGACAAAAAAGAAGCTGAAAAAGTGAATATTGTAGGTGTCTCAAATCTGGCAAAGCTGGCATCGAATTATCAGATCAAGATGTTTCATATTTCTACTGACTATGTGTTTGATGGACAGGGATCAAAGCCATATTCTGAAGATTCTCCAGTAAACCCTTTGGGTGTATATGGCCAGACAAAGTATAAAGGTGAAGTAGAGGCACGTAGACATACACAAACAATGATAATTCGTACCTCCTGGCTTTATTCAAAATATGGAAAGAATTTTCTTAAGACCATACTTCGTTTAGGAGAAGAGAAAAGTGAAATTGGGGTTGTTTATGATCAGGTAGGTTCGCCTACCAATGCTGCTGATTTAGCTGCATTAATTTTGAACATAATTGATGGAACCGAGAGAGATGCTTCCTATTTCAAGCCAGGGATATACCATTACACTAATGAAGGTGTCTGTTCGTGGTATGATTTTGCCATGGAAATAAAATATCAGTCGGGTTTCGATTGTAAAATTAATCCTATTCGTACCGAGAATTATCCAACACCTGCAAAACGACCTGCTTATTCTGTACTGGATAAGAAAAAAATCACTCAGGCCTATAATCTCGAAATTCCTTATTGGAGATATAGTCTGGTGAAATGTCTTAACGAACTTGTAAAAAAATAGAACTTTATATGAATCAGGATCTTTTAAAAATTTCGCTTGAAAGGGCAGG
>PHDH01000093.1 GCA_002840935.1 Bacteroidetes bacterium HGW-Bacteroidetes-21
CAGCCATCCAGCGAGATTGAAGAGCGACAGGGGACTCCTATTATAGGCAAATGAGTAAAAGCGGCTAAAAACCCTGGCAAATGTGCTGCGCCCCCGGCTCCGGCAATGATTACCTTAATGCCATTATCCGCTGCAGAGGAAGCAAAAGCTTTAACCTGATCGGGTGTTCTGTGTGCAGATAATGCATGTATCTCAAATGGTATTTCCATGTTGTCGAGAAACTTAGCTGCTTTCTCCATGATGGGCCAGTCGGATGAACTGCCCATTAAAATTCCTACTAATGGCTTCATGGTTTTTTCTGTAAAAATACTAAATTATTATATCCATGGGATACATTAGTATATTATAAAAGAAAAAAATGTTTGGATTTTTTGCCTGTTTTCCATAAATTGCTAAAAATTTATACTATGAAAAACTTTCTATTTGTATTGCTAATAGCACTTTCCAGTTTCTCCTGTAATCAAATTACAGAACCAGAAAATACTGAAACCTCAATGAATGATGTCATAAATGATGCACTCACAGAGATGGAAAACGATACTTCAGTAAAATCCTTTTCGTCTCCTATCCGCTATAACGATTACATTATTAATCTACAAACCAGAGTCTATGAAAAAATTATTACACTGGTAAAGTGCTTTGATACATGTGACGATAAAGAATTAAGAGCGTCTTATGCAGATTTTGGCGAAGAAGCGATTGCTACATTAAAGGAAATTAAAAGACTTGGTGATTATTCGGGCAATACGGATTTCCGTGATAAAGCCACCGATCTTTTTGCTTTTTATGTCGAAGTTTATGAAGGTGCTTACAAAGAGCTGATTGATATTGTAATCAGCGGAAAAATGGACGAGAAGACCGAGAAAAAAATGAATAAAATTGTAGAAGAAGTTTCTGAAAAAGAAACCGCCCTTGATAATGCTTTTCAAATAGCTCAACAAAAATTTGCTGATGAAAATGGAATGCAAATTATTGAAAACGACTTACAGAAAGAAATCGATAACCTGTAAAACAATTTGTGGAGAATAAGTTGAATTTCGACACCATTAGTATAATGTTACTAAAAACAAGCTCTTTTTCTAATTATCATATAAACAGGCAATTGTAGATGTTGTTGAAATATAATATATTGAAATAGAGGAAATAATAAAATTGATTTTATCATAAACCATGGAAACTTAAAAAATGTAAAAAGTTTCCATGGTTTATTTTTTTAATATAGTTTTGTGGCATGGAACAGGAAAAAATTGCCATAATTCAAAAAGTATATGCTTTGTATTCCAAATATGGAATTAAGAGTATTACGATGGACGACATTGCCAGAGAATTGGGCTTGTCTAAAAAAACACTCTATCAATACTTTACAGATAAAAACGAATTAGTTTCGGCAGTCTTTGAGTTTGAGCATGATTTTAGAGGAAAGTGTATGGAGGAGATTTTTGTTCGGGGAATGAATGCTATCGAAGAAACACTTTCCATTAATCGTCATGTGGCAAAAATGCTTAAAGAATATAATCCGACAACAGACTACGATTTGAAAAAATACTATCCTGAAATTTTCGAGAAAAGAAGGCATAGTATAATACGGAATATGTATGAAAGGCAAATGGCAAATTTAAGAAAGGGAATGGAAGAAGGATTGTATCGTAATGATTTGGTTCCCGAATATATCGCTCGGCTTTTTATTCTTCGCGTGGTGAATATTCATGATATACCAGGTTTTGATAGTGCCGATTATTTTACTCCCGAGTTTTTCAAAGAAATATTTATTTATCATATCAGGGGAATGGCTAGTGAAAAAGGATTAAAAGTCCTTGAAAAAGAACTTAAAAAATTAGACAAACAAGAATAATGAAAGCAAAAACAGTAATTGTGCTATGGATTGGATGTCTGTTGGTTGGGACTATACAGGCGCAGACAGACAGCACGTTGAGAGTCACTTTAAAAGAGGCGCAGGAATATGCCCTGAAAAATAGTCCTACCATAAAATCAGCCTATCTGGATATTGAAGCTGCTAAGAAGAAAATATGGGAAACAACAGCCATAGGTTTGCCACAGGTTAGTGGTAAAGTCAGTTATTCCTATATGCTTACTATTCCTTCTACATTAGAGATGTTCAATTCGTTCTCTTCGTTAGGGGATAATTTCGGAACGGCCTATGGCATGATAGGTCAGTTAGCTGCACAGGCTGGTAATACCAATGTATTACATCAACTAGACAGTCTTTCGCAAGTATCGGCGGGTAGTTCTACAGAAGAAACTACAACAAATGATATGCGTTGGGGTTTGACTGCTGACTTAACAGTAAGTCAGTTGATTTTTAGCGGAGCATATTTGGTTGGACTTCAAACCACCAGAGTATTTAAAGGGTTATCAGAGCAAGCGCTTACAAAATCCGAAAAAGATGTAAGACAAAATGTCGCCAATGCTTATTATTTGGTCCTTATGGTAGAAGAGAATTTGAAAGTGCTTGATTCAACTCTGCTTGCAACTGAGAAGTTGTACAATGAAATGAAACAGATTAGCAAAGCTGGTTTAATGGATGAGACCGATGTTGATCAGTTGGGACTTACTCTTAGCAATATTAAAAACGCCAAAAATGCACTGGAAAGACAACGTGCTGTTTCGTATAACCTGATAAAATTTCAATTAGGATATGATTTGTCAAAGCCCTTAGTATTAACCGAAACCATGAATAGTTTTATTAATGAGGATGTTATTAATCAGTTAGCCTTGGAAACTTTCTCAGTGTCTTCAACACCCGAATTCCAGCTCCTCGAAACACAGGTTAATCTCAATAAACTGAATGTAAAACTTAACAAAATGGCTTTCTTGCCGGATATCGCAGCTTTTTACCAACATGAGGAAAATTTTAACGATAAATCCTTTAGTTTCACACCCCCAGACATGGTCGGACTTAGTATGACTATTCCAATTTTCAGTAGTTGGGGAAGGCAGGCTAAACTTTCTCAGGCAAAAATTCAACTCAATAAAACTATTATATCTCGCGATCAGGCATCTCAGGGTATGATAATGGATTTTGAGAGTTCAAGAAATGCCTTACTGAATGCTTACGAAAAATTTAAAACAAATAAAGACAATATGGCGTTGGCCTCAAAAATTTATCAGCGTACGTTGGTGAAATTTAAGGAAGGTTTTAGCTCCAGTCTTGAGCTGACACAGGCTCAGAGTCAATATCTGACGGCCCAAAGCAATTATTATAGTGCAATGTATGAATTGTTGTCGTCGAAAAGTAAAATCGAAAAAATGTTGAACAAAGAATAAAACCTAAATATGAAAAATTCATTTGTATACCTATTAATCGCAGTGTTGATTCTTTCCGTTTCATGCGGAGGTGATGATAAAGCAAAACTGGAAAAACTGAAAGCCGAATACGAAAAAGTCGGAGGTCAAATTCAGGATTTGGAAAATAAATTGGGAGAAGATACCACCTTGATGAAGACTGGTGGAATCCTTGTATCTACTTTAAAAGCAGTGAAAGATACTTTTAAAACTTATATTGAAATTCAGGGACAGGTAGATGGAGAGGAAAATGTGATGGCTACGTCAAAAGCAATGGGCGTTGTTACCCAAATATATGTTAAAGAGGGTGACCAGGTTCACAAAGGCCAGATTCTTGCTCAGCTAGATGCCAGTGTGTTGGAACAGACCATGAAGGAACTGAAAATGTCGTACGAATTCATGAACGATATCTACGAACGCCAGAAAAGCCTATGGGATCAGAAAATTGGTAGCGAAGTTCAGTATCTGTCGGCAAAAAATAACAAGGAGAGTTTGGAACTTAAGATTAAAACGCTGAATGAGCAGTTGGATATGTATCAGATTACTTCACCTATTAACGGATCAGTTGAGGAAATTCCTATTAAAGTGGGTCAGAATATGGCGCCAGGTTTGGTGGCTTTCAGAGTTGTTAATTTTTCGAGAGTTAAAGTGGTGGCTGATATTTCGGAGGTATATTCAGGAACGATAAAAAAAGGAGATAAAGTATTGATTCATTTCTCTACCGAAAATATTGATTATGTTGGAACGTTGTCTTTCGCAAGTCGCTATATTAATACTATCAACAGGACATTCAGAGTAGAAACATATGTCAATCCCAAATTACTCGAATTCAGGGCAAATATGATTGCTGTTTTAAAAATTCTGAATTATTCCAATCCTTCTGTTTTTTCAATACCAAGTAATATTATTTTAATGGATAGGGACGAACCCTATATTTACAAAGCTGTAAAAAATGGAAAATCCTATATAGTTGAAAAATCTCTTATTAAAACAGGGAGAACCTATAATGGACGTATCGAAGTTTTGTCAGGAATTGAGGATGGGGATATTATTCTTACTTCAAACCTTTATTCTGTCCAGCCAGGCGAAGCTATTAATCTGTAAAAGATTTTTTCTATGAAGAATACAGAATTCAAAGAGTTTAAACCCACTAGTTGGGCCATAGATAATAGGGCGAGTATTTATGTGCTTGTTTTCATTATTGCCATTTTCGGGATTATTAATTATAACACAATCCCTAAAGAGCAGTTTCCCGAGATTGTGATTCCAACGATTATGGTTAGCACGATCTATCCAGGAGCATCTCCCGAGGACATGCAAAACCTTATTACCCGTCCCATTGAAAAGAATATTAAATCTGCCAGCGGGATTAAGAAAATTAGTAGCGACAATATTCAGGATTTTTCCATGATAGTTGTTGAGTTTAATACGGGCATTGAGCAATCTGATGCAAAACAGCGTATTAAAGATGCAGTAGATAAATCGAAATCCGATTTGCCGAATGATCTCAAGACAGATCCAAGTGTGTTGGAAATTGATTTGTCACAGATTCCCATCATGTCTATCAATATATCCGGGGATTATAATCTTGATCGTCTGAAAAAATTTGGCGAAGTGATACAGGACAAAGTGGAAGCAATGCCCGAAATTACCCGGGTCGACATTGTGGGCGCATTGGAAAGAGAAATACAAATCAATGTAGATATGTATAAACTTCATGCTGCCAGTGCCACCTTGACAGATATCGAACGCGCTATTATGAGCGAGAATATGAATATCTCTGGGGGTACCATCGATATGGGCGGAATGTCGTATTCAATAAGGACTAATGGGGAATTTAAAGAAGTAGATAAAATTGGAGATATTATTTTTAAATCAGGTAGCGGAGCTATTGTTAAACTTTCGGATGTAGCAGTAATCGAAGATGGGTTTAAAAAACAGGAAAGCTATTCGAGGTTTAACGGAAAAAATGTTGTAACACTTAATGTAATTAAAAAGAGTGGTAAAAACCTGTTGGATGCCAGCGAAGAAATTAATAAAGTTCTGGCCGAATTAAAAAAAGATGTATTCCCAAAGGATGTCCAGGTAGAAATTACAGGAAATCAAGCTCGTTTTACCAATTCGACATTAAAAGACCTGAATAATACCATTATTATTGGATTTATTTTAGTGGTAATTGTTTTAATGTTTTTCATGGGTGTTACTAATGCTTTCTTTGTGGCTCTTTCAGTACCATTGTCAATGGCTTTGGCTTATATTGTCATGCCAAATATTGGTTTTACCATGAATATGTTGGTGATGTTTGCCTTTATTTTTGCATTGGGAATTGTAGTTGATGATGCCATAGTAGTCATTGAAAACACGCACCGTATTTTTAAAGAGAACAAAGGGCGTTTGGATATTAAAAAGTCGGCGAAGCTTGCCGCAGGCGAAGTCTTTGTCCCTATTTTATCAGGAACTTTAACTACGTTGGCCCCGTTTTTCCCATTAGCTTTCTGGCCGGGCGTTGTAGGTAAGTTTATGTTCTTTATTCCTGTAACGCTTATCATTACACTCTTTGCTTCATTAATTGTTGCGTACATAATAAATCCCGTTTTTGCTGTACAGTTTATGAAACATGATGATGAAGAGCAAACGGTGAATCGCAGAAAACTATGGAGAAATGTTATTATAATATTTACAATTGGGGTTCTGATGTGGCTTATTTCATGGCGAGGATTTGGAAATTTCTTATTTGTTATGGATTTGCTCTACATTACATACACTTTCTGGGGACACAAAATGCTTTCAACTTTTCAGTATAAAACATTACCCCGAATTATGAATCGTTACGAAAGATTACTTGCATGGGCAATCCGGGGAAGAAGACCTTTTCAGTTGTTTTGGGGAATGATTGTCTTACTATTCTTTACAGTAGTGCTCATTGGTGTGGTAAAGCCTAAAGTAATTTTCTTTCCCGACAACGAACCCAATAGTGTTTGGGTGTTGATGGAAATGCCCATTGGAACAAATGTTAATACAACAGATTCTATCACAAGGGTTATCGAAGGCAAGGTGAATAATGTGTTAGGGAACAATAATCCCATTGTTGAATCGATTATAACAAATGTGGCTAAAGGCGCATCCGATTCTCCATTCGACAATACAACGGTAAAATCTCATAAATCAAAAATTTCTATAAACTTTGTTGAATTTTCAAATCGTAATGGTGCATCCACAGGGGTTTATATTGAAAAAATTAGAGAAGCACTGCAGGATATCAAAGGAGTAAGAATTTCTGTTGAGAAAAATAAAATGGGGCCACCTACAGGTAAACCTGTAAACATTGAAATAACAGGAGAAGATTTGGATAAGATTATTAAAGTAGCATCCGAATTTCAACACCAGCTCGAAGCAAATAAAATTCCTGGATTAGAAGAAATTCGTTCCGACTTTAATATGGGCAAACCCGAAATCATTGTCCAGGTCGATAGAGAAAAGGCTAACCGACAGGGAATTACAACCGCTCAAGTGGGTTCCGAAATTCGAACAGCAATTTTAGGAAAAGAAGTGTCTAAATTTCGCGAAAATGAAGACCAATATCCTATTCAGCTTCGTTATCAGGAAAATATACGTGAAAACATCGATCGCTTAATGGATGCTAAAATTGTATATCGTGACATGAATTCTGGTTTGCTAAGGCAGATTGCTCTTTCAACAGTGGCAGATAAGAAATACATTAATAACTATGGCGGTATTAAACGTCTGAATTTGAAAACCGTTATTTCTATTAGTGGGAATGTTAAAACAGGCTATACGGCTAACGAAATTGTTGCTAAAATTAATACACTTATTGAAAAATTCCCAAAAACCGATGGGGTAGAAATTATCACTACAGGTGAGCAACAAGACCAGAAGGAGAGTATGGGATTTCTTATGAAAGCGATGCTTTTAGCAGTTTTGTTAATTGTTTTTATTCTGATTGCACAGTTCAATTCTTTCAGTCGAATGGCAGTTATTATTACTGAGGTTGTATTTAGTTTAATAGGTGTTTTACTCGGTTTTATGATTTTTAATATGTCCATTTCTATTGCCATGACAGGAATAGGTATAGTGGCTTTGGCTGGAATTGTTGTTCGTAATGGAATTCTTCTTGTAGAATTTACTGATGTCCTCAAAGCAAAAGGAATGCCGACACGAAAAGCAATTATTCAAGCAGGGAAAATCAGAATTACCCCTGTTTTGCTGACAGCTGCAACTACAATACTTGGGCTAATTCCGCTGGCTCTTGGTATCTCAATTGACTTTGTGTCTCTTTTCACCGATTTCGATCCACAGTTTCATATGGGTGGTGATAATGTGATGTTCTTTGGACCTTTAGCTTGGGCCATTGTTTTTGGGTTGACTTTTGCTACTTTCCTCACACTCGTCATGATCCCAGTTATGTACTATATAGCTTATGTCATGAAACTTAAGTTTAAAAGAAAAACCAGAAGTCATTTTGTCGACAAAGGACGTCCCGAATTAGGTCACATGCCAGTTATTCCTAAACACAGTTAATGTAATTCTGACGACTTTAATAAAGCTTTAATAAAAGCCTTGGGTTTAAACCCAAGGCTTTTTTTATTCTTTAATCCATCTGAACGTATGTTCAGAATCCTGTGTTGTGATTCGCAGGAAATAGATGCCTGGAGAAAGATGACTAATATCAAAATAGCTTTCTTTAAAGTAGTTCTCTTTTTGAGTTTGAATTATTCGACCATCTGGATTTAGTATGGTGATGATGGCGTCGGAATATATTTTTTCAGCTACTAGATGCAATTCGTTTTTAGCGGGATTGGGATATAGCTTAATATTAAAGGTTGAACCCTGATTTGCAACGTAAGAGCATACTTCGAATGTTATAGTGGTATAGTCGGTCGCTGTGCATCCGTTGTTGTCTGTAACTTCTACGCTGATGACATAATTCCCAATACCCAATAATGAAGTGTCGGCAGTAATTGAACTGACACCGGTTTGATTTGTAGACCAAACGTAGTTGCTGAATCCAGCTGTAGCTGAAACAATGTAGCTTTCATCTTCGCATAAAGTCGTATCAGGGCCAATAGATACGATGGGAAGAGGTAATGGGTTTATTCCAAAATATGCCAATGGGCCACTTCCGCAGCTATTTACAGCGTTGACTGATAGCATGCCGCCACCTTGTTCAGGAAGTATAGTTATTTCATGGGCATTGCTACCAGAGACAATAGTCCAGCCACTAGGAACGTTCCAATTGAAGCTATAGCCTGGAATGTCGTCTACACTGTAAGTTTGTGTGCTAAGGTGGCATGGAGAATTATTTCCACTGATTGATGATGTCGCTGTGGGGAGTTGTGTCGGGCTTAAAGTGATGTTCTGAGGGCTTCCGTTACCACAAATATTTGAAGGAGTAACGGTAATATCTCCGGAAGCAGCTCCCGTCGTAACCTGAATTATATTGGTGTTTCCTCCACTGGTTTGTACCCATCCCGAAGGAAGTGTCCAAGCATAAGATACGCCACTAACCAACGAAACACTGTATGTTTGCGTACTGCCTTCACAGGGAGTAGCAGTTCCGCTGATAGAAGTAGGCATGGCAGGAACGGAACCCATGGTGACATATATTTCGGATTGACTGCTGTTACAAGTAGCATTCGAAGTATAGACCTGAACATAACCTGAAACGGTCCCCCAGTCAACAATAATACTCTCACTACCTTGACCCGAAATAATGGTTGCGCCCGAAGGAACCGTCCAAGTGTAGGATGTAGCTCCCGAAACGGGTGAAACAGAATAATTTAAATTGTTTAATCCCGAACAAACCTGATTGTTTCCAGAAATTGTTCCGGGTGCCGATGGAGTCGTATTCATAGTTACGGTTTGTGGTCCCGCTACTGCCGTACAGCCATTTACGCTTGTTACTGTAACATAATAATTGCCTGAAGTGGTAACATTGATAGTTTGACTTGTTTGCCCGTTACTCCAGAGATAGGCGTTGCCCGATGTCGAAGATAAATTTACAGAATTCCCCTGACAAAACGTAGTGGCACTTCCTGGTGTAATACTTACAGATGAAGCGGAGAAGAAACTAACATAAACAGGATTTGATACCAGGTTACAGCTACCGTCAGTTACTGTTACAGAATAAATTCCGGGGGATGTTACATAAACGTTTTGGGTGGTAGCTCCGTTGCTCCATAAGTACGAATCTCCTGCAGTTGCTGTGAGCGTTACGGTCTCGCCAGGACAGGCATTCAAGCCAGGATTAGCCGTAATTCCTGCCATGGTACAACTTAAATTGGCTGCAAATCCGGAATAAACATTCGACCCATCTGAGTAAAAACGGAAAGTAAGTGCATTACCAGACGAAGTGAGCGAAGATGGAATAGCGCTGCCTGTAAAATCTCCTAGGAGTGTGGCTGTGGTTGAATTCCCGTCATATACATATAAATGATCAAAGCTGCTTTCAGTAGAGAAAGCTGTAAATGAAACAGACATGGGGCAACCGCTGTTAGATCTGAAAGTCATGGTGCGATTTTCACTGTTGGCATAGGTTGATGTAGGTCCTCCTGTGTCATAGAAAGAGGCATTGCAGGTATATCTGACGCCATTACTCATGTTGTACATGTTCATCGGACTGGGGGTCGTCGAACAGGAAATGAGACTTTGCCAGCCAATGGCATTTGTTATATTATTCGAATAGAACTTAAAGGTAAGGCAACTTCCTGTTTGAGACGAAATTTCTTCGGGTAAAGAATTTCCTGTGAAAATGGCGAGAATAGGAGCTGATTCTGAGTTTCCATCATACACATACAACGAGTCTTCACTGCTGATGTTGAAATTATTCGCCTGGAAGTTAAAACGGATAAATGTGCCTGCATCGGAGCAGAAAGTCTGAACTCTGTTTTCATTATGTGGATAGTTTGCCGCAGCGCCACCGGCATCATAAAATACGCCCGAGCAGGTGTTAATTGTACCCGTCGTCATAGGATAAGTAGTGAGTGCCGGAGTCGTACAGGTAATACTGGCTGCCCATCCGCTGTATGTATTTGAGGCATCGCTGTAAAAGTAAAACGTAAGGGCATTCCCAGTAGAAGTAATGCTTCCGGGACTAGATGATCCGCTCCAAGTCCCAATAAGGGGATATGCTGTGGAGGGCCCATCGTAAATGTAAAGTTTATCAAAACCCGTTTCTGTTGAGAAGGCAGAAAAATTGAAATTCAAACGACTGTTATCCGGAGAAATAAACGTCATAGTTTTCGAAATGGAGTTACTGTAAGCGTATGCTAATCCGCCATCATCATAAAAATTGCCTCCGCAGGTATAACGAACACCGGGTTGTATTAAGTAATCCTGTTGTGGTGCAGCAGCGGAACATGAAATAAATGCTCTCCAACCAGAATTGCTGTTTACTGTATTGGATACAAATCTAAACGTAACACAAGTTCCGCTTTTGGAATAGATTTTTTCGGGAAGTTGTAATCCGGTGTATTTACCAATAAGTTGCGAAGAAGTGTTGGGTCCATCATATGCATACAAGGTATCGTCTGTATTTACGCTGAAATGACTAAAATCGAAAATGATAAACTGACCATTTCCAGAGCAGAAGGTTTGTGTGATATCTTCGTTATGAGAATAATTATCATCGCCCGATCCTGAATCAAAGAAGACCCCATTACATGTTGTAACTGTTCCGGGAGTTATAGGATAGTAGTCTAATGGGGGTGTTGTACAGGATATATCAGCACTCCATCCGCTGTAAACATTAGATCCATCGGAATTGAAAAAGAAAGTTAGACTCGTGCCTGTGGATTGTATGCTTCCGGGACTTGAACTGCCAGAATATGTTCCAAGCAAGGGATAGCTTGTGTTGGGTCCGTCGTATATGCGAAGATAATCGAATCCGGTTTCTGTGCTGAAACTGTTGAAATTAAATCGAATCCGGTTTCCGTTATCACTGTAAAATGTCATAGTGCGCGAAAGAGAAGAACTGTAACTATTAGTTGATCCTCCATTATCATAAAATGTGCCACCACAAGTATATCGTACACCCTGCTGGATATTGAAAATCTGAGAGGGAGGTGTTGTCTCGCATGAGATTAATGCCCGCCATCCGTCAGCATTATTGGTTGTGCCTGAAATAAAGCGGAAAGTGACACTTGTACCCGTTTTGTTGTAAATCTTCTCAGGAAGCTGAGTCCCTGTATATTTGCCGATCATGGGTGCAGAAGTATTTACTCCATCGTATACAAAAAGAGTATCATCGTTACTGATATTAAAGTGTGTAAAATCGAAAACAATGTAGGGCGAAGCGTCGGCAGTAAAAGTCATCGTCTCATCGCTATTGGCTAAGTATTGGGCTGATGAACCTCCATTGTCGTAAAACACCCCGTCACAGGTTACAACTGTACTTGTATTTATTGAAAACTGAGGAAGTGCTGGTGTAGTGCAGGTAATTGCTGCTATCCATCCCGATGAATTACTGGTGGAGTTTGAATAAAATTTAAATGTCAAGGCATTTCCTGTTGACTGAATAATTCCTGGACTGGATGTGTAATAATAAGTTCCTATCAGTGGAGCATTTGCAGATGATCCATCGAATACTTGCAAATAGTCGTAGCCGTCTCCATAGAGGTAAAACGAAGAGAAGTTAAACTGCAAACGGTTACCTGTTTCAGAAACAAAGGTCATTATCTTTACTTGATTATTAGTATAACTTCCGGCAGAACCGCCATCATCGTAAAAAGTTCCTTCGCAAACATAGCGAATACCGTTCGACATCAGATAGTTTTGTGTCGGAGCTGTGGGAGAACAAGTTACCAAAGCTCGCCATCCTATGTCTGCAGTTACCGCGTCGGATACAAAGCGGAAAGTAACGGTATTGCCACTCTCTGAATAAATGTCTTCGGGAATGGTGTTTCCGGTATAGACTCCAATCATTGGAGAGGAAGTATTCGATCCATCGTATGCAAAGAGGGTATCTCCTGTACCCAAAGTGAAATGTGTGAAATTAAATACGATAAAATCTGAAGATCCTGAAGTGAAAGACATTATTCGATTTTCATTGAGCGGGTAATTGGAAGCTTCCCCTCCGTTATCGGTAAAAACACCAAAACATGAAGCAACAGAACCCGTTGTCATGGGATACTCTGTTAACGGAGGTGTAGTACATTCAATACTAGCTGTCCAGCCACTGCTCGTGCTGCTACTATTGGAATAGAACTTAAAGGTTAACGAGGTGCCAGTTGCTTCTATCGCGCCTGGGTTCGAAGTGTAATAATAAGTTCCGATTAAGGGATAGGCTGTCGAAGGCCCATCGTATATCTTAAGATAGTCGGAGCCATCGCCATAAAGATTAAAAGCCGAAAAACTGACTTTGATGCGGGCATTGTTATCAGAAATAAGGGTCATTGTTTTTGAAGAACTGTTACTATAGCTACCAGTCGGTCCTCCTTCATCGTAAAAATTTCCGGAGCAGGTATAACGAATGCCGTCAGACATATTGTAATTTACAGTGGGAGCCGTTGCAGCACAGGTTACCATGGCTTTCCAGCCCGTATTATTTACAGACGTATTGGATACAAACCTGAAAGTGACACTACTGCCGGTTTTTGAATAAATGGGTTCAGGAAGCATGTAGCCAGTATAAGCGCCCATTAACGGTGAAGCGGTAGAAGCCCCATCGTAGGCAAAAAGAGTATCTCCTGATTCTAGAGCAAAATGACTAAAGTTGAAGATAATTTTATTGGATGAGCCTGAACTAAAAGTCATAGTCCGGTTTTCGTTGTTTGGATAGTTGCCAGCCAACCCGCCATTGTCGGTAAAAATTCCATAGCAGGTTGTCGTTGTTCCGGAGGTCATGGGATATAATGTGGGAGGGGTAGAAGTGCAGGAGATAGTGGCCGCCCAACCGCTGCTAGTGCTGCTGCTACTGGTATAGGCGTAGAAAGTGAGGGAGGTGCCCGATGATTCAATGATGCCGGGATTTGAGGTATAATAATATTTCCCAATTAAAGGATAATTTATATTCGGACCGTCGTAAATCTCAAGATAGTCGTAACCGTCTCCATATAAGTTGAATGCTGAGAAATTGGCCTGAATTTTATTGCCGTTATCTGAAAAGAAGGTCATGGTTTTGGCGGAACTATTACTGTAGTTTCCAGAAGAACCTCCTTCGTCGTAAAAGTTTCCTGAACAGGTATAGCGTATGCCGTCAGACATATTGTAATTTA